>NZ_MRCC01000021.1 GCF_001904655.1 Chroogloeocystis siderophila 5.2 s.c.1
CATCTCTATATTTTACGCCGCACAGCGGCGGGGAATTTGACCCGCAGAGATTAAAGTAACGTTGCGTCAGCGCATTTTTAGTTGAAATCGGATGGCGGTGGCTGCCAAGATTTAATAATGGTACTTTGCGATCGCCCGATTCGGTATGATAATCACCACTCGATTGACACGCGATCGCCTGTTGTAATGGTGTGGCAGTCCATTCTGATCTTCCCAAAGCGATCAGCAAACTGAAAAGAAGTTTTGTGCGATTCATTTACGTCACCTCATTTGCATGAACAATGCCAAACTGAACTGACTGTAATGAATACTTCATTCATCACCTCTACTTATATTTCAGGATACAATCAGTAAAAGATTGCGATCATAGGCATTGACAAAAAAGAACTGAGACTGAATATCAAAATCTCAATCTCAGTATTCTTAATGTTATTTTCTAGCAGGTCGAATTTATGTTTATTTAAATTAGTTGCAGTTGTGCTTCAGTGTGATCGCTTGTAGATAAACTACTCCTAATATTCAAGCTTTCAAAACCAATACTTTTGGCACCGAAGACTAATTTTCATTTTTTGAGGAACACGCCGATGATGAAAACGTGATGGGGGAGGAAGTGGCTGATTTTTAGCATTAGTCAATAACCAACAATAAACCAACCAACATCCATAAGTTAGAAAGTAAACTATAGTTTCCATAATTATTTGTAATAGCGTTGTTCAATCCAAATACGCATTTCAGCTTCAGAAGCAAGGCTAATTTTCTTGTCTGTCAGAGGATCGTAAGCTTGCCAATAAGAGCGTCCATGGCGATCTTTCTTCTGCCAAACTTGCACATCATTGCGACTTGTCAAATATCGAAATAAGTGAAGTAAAACACGGTTGAAAATGATTTTGATATCGGGCTTCTTTTGTTGATAAATATAGGATAAACTCATATTCTTCATAAAAACTTAAGTTTAGCTCATTTCTTATTTTTAGTTTTCCTATAAATTTCTTGTTAAAAGAAGGTACAAAATAAAACATTTTAAATAGTACAGTTTAAACCAATACCAACTGTTCTAGATAAATGAAGTGAAAGTGTACTAGGACATCTATCAAAGAATCACTTATGATGACTAAACATCATCGGATTGTCATTCTTCAAGAAGGACGGAACCGTGAGAATTCCTTTAGAGCGGCATTCATCCAAAGCAGTTTATTTACAGATCCGCGATCGCATTCGTCGTTTAATCGAAACCGGAGCCTTGCAAACTGGCGACAAACTGCCTTCAATTCGTGCTTTAGCCGAAAATACAGGAGTTAATAAGCTAACCGTTATCGAAGCCTACAACGTTCTGGAAGCTGATGGATTAATTGCAGCGCGTCCAGGTTCAGGGTATTTCGTCAATCCCACCATTCAGCCAAAATCTGTTTCAAATTTTGCACCGCCGCAAGATGTGATCGTCTCCGAACAACCACCGCCATATCCATTCGAGGAAGCCAAAAGCGGCGCGTTTTTTAATCACTATATGGCATCGCTGCAAGCGCGTTCCTCACCAGGAATGATTGACTTAAGTAGCGGGTTTCCCTCAGACTCCGGTTTAGAAGATTTACCGCGTATTGCCCGCAGAGCAGTTAAGCAAGTGAGTGGTAGTTTATTTAACTACGACAATCCACAAGGACAATTAATGCTGCGGCAGCAAATTAGCCGTATGCTTGTACAGCAGCATGGCATGAATGTTACACCAGAGGATCTCATTATTACCAATGGTTCTAAGCAAGGGCTTTCGCTTGTTGTTCACTACTACGTCAAACCAGGCGATTGGGTCATCGTTGAAAGTCCTACCTGGCACGGAATGCTATCACTTTTATACAGCATGGGAGCAAGAGTCATCGGTATTCCAATGACTGCTGAAGGAATGAATCTAGAGTTATTAGAAAAGAATCTCTACACGTATCGCCCAAAGCTGATTTTTACCGTCAGCACCTTGCACAATCCTACCGGAATCACCACTGCGCAAGCACATCGTCAGCAATTGCTACAACTTGCGGAACATTATGACTGCGTCATTCTAGAAGATAATGCTTATGAAGGGTTAAACTTTGAACCTGTCCCCGCCCCGATTAAAGCTTTAGATCGTAAAGATATCGCAACTTATGTCGGGACTTTTTCTAAAACTTTAATGCCAGGTATCCGCGTCGGTTACTTAGTTGTTACCGGAAAGCATTATCAGCCGTTAGTCGAACGCAAGTTACTCGACGATCTGCACGTTTCTACAGTATCTCAAGCAATTGTCAGTGAATATCTCGCCTCAGGACACTATCGCCATCACCTAGCGCACTTACAAGCCCAGCATCGTCAAAGCCAAACGGCAATGTTGAGTGCTTTGCATAAGTATTTCCCGTCCTCCGCATCGTGGACAGTTCCTAACGGTGGGACTTTCTTGTGGGTACAAATGCCTCCAGTACCAATGGCTGAAATTTGTCAGAAAGCTTTGTCACACGGAGTTTTTGTCGCTGAAGGATCGCCATTTTTCCCAGGACAACAAGGCTATCCCGCATTACGTCTCAATTTTACGCTATCACCTAAGAAGATCGAGCGGGGTATCTCAGTGTTGGGAGAATTAGTACAAGCGTACTTGTTGTCATAGACAAAGACCTAGCGGAAATATCTTTAACAATAAGCTCGGCTTACGTCAGTATATTTTCGTTACATTACAGGTACTTTCGGATTTAGACATAAGTTCCTTCATGTAGTGGGTTTTGTTGAGTATTACAGAGAGCTTTTGCTTTTACGCTTATCAGAATATACTCTGAGTTCAGGTGTACTATCAGCAAACATAAATGTTTGATTGATAGATGCTCATCTTGCTTTGGATAGTGGGTATGCTGTTAATCTCACCCTGTCTCCAAAGTTAATGAAGCTTAACCGCGCGAAGGTCAATGATTCAGAAGCCAGTAGAACTTAGCCACAAACCTTACTATGAAACACAAATGGGGGCAGCCTATTTAGGCAATAGCTTGCCATTACTAAAACAACTTCCTAATGAGAGCGTTGACCTGATCTGCACATCCCCTCCATTTGCCTTAGTTCGGAAAAAAGAGTATGGGAACGTAGATGCCCATGAGTACGTTGAATGGTTCAAGGTGTTCGCTAGAGAGTTCTACCGAATTCTGAAACCACAAGGTTCATTGGTTATTGATATTGGTGGTAGCTGGGTTAAAGGCTATCCAGTGCGCTCGTTGTATCATTTCGAGCTAGTTATCGAACTTTGCAAACCCCAGAGGGAAGGAGGAATCGGATTTTTGTTGGCTCAAGATCTGTACTGGTATAACCCAGCTAAACTACCTACACCTGCGGAGTGGGTCACAGTACGGAGAGAGCGAGTTAAGGATGCTGTTAACACAGTTTGGTGGCTATCAAAAGATCCTCATCCAAAATCTAATAATAAGCGAGTTCTACGCCCTTACAGTGAGGCAATGAAGAATTTGCTTAAGAATGGATATGATGCTAAAATGCGCCCTTCTGGACATGACATCTCAACTAAGTTTCAAAAGGATCGTGGCGGCGCTATTCCTCCTAACATCATTGCTGACCCTGCAAGTGAATTAGGGTCTTTTATTGGTAATGCGGTATTGGGATCATTTAACTGGGTTCTAGAAAACGATTTAGCACAGCCAGTCAACGTTATTTCGGCTTCTAATACTGCCTCAAACGACTACTACCAAAGGCGATGCAAAGAATTTGGCATCAAGCCTCATCCTGCTCGATTCCCTCAAGCATTGCCTGAATTTGTTATTAATTTGTGCACAGAACCAGGAGATTTAGTTGTTGATCCGTTCGCAGGATCTAACATGACTGGAAGAGTTGCAGAAACGCTACAAAGACAGTGGCTGGCATTCGAGATTGATGAAAATTATCTCCAAGCTTCAAAATTTAGGTTTGAGCCAGAAGCCCCACTCATTGTTACTCCACTCATGGACTTGGAGAAGCCAGCAAAGCAGAAAGCCTTAGAGTCAGCACCTGTTTCCACAGTAGATCAACCCTCTAAGCAAAAAACAGAGCAGAACGTGATGCAGCAGCTAAACCTGTTTAATCAGGAATTAACAAGCATGGAAGAACACAAACTGAGGTTTACCTACGGACACCAATTTGAACCGGAAAAATTTAGCCTGTCAGAAATTGTTCAACTTTGCCAGGATTGCGAACCAGACCGCCGTCAGTTACAGAGTCAAATTGCAGAGAGATTTTTCTCAACTCACTCTAGTCAAAACTCAAATCCTACTAGAGCAGAAGAAAATATACGTAAATTAGCAATGAATTGCTTCTTGTCTTTAAGAGCTTATCAGCTAGTTGAGAAAACCAACAATGATTGGAGCTACCAAGTTACTGACCTGGGCAAACAGATTCTTCAGCAGAGCGATCCCCAAGAGGCTTTAACAATATTTGCTCGGCACATCCTAACTAATTTAACGGGAATGTCTCTGCTAAAAGCAATTGAAGCAATCAACGCTAGAGGAGACAAGCCTCAGTTAGAAACAATTGCTTATGAATTACAAGAAATGGGCTACGCTCTTTCTCCAAACGCCATTTATACTAGCACTATGCGAAAATGGTTAGAGTTAGCAGGGGTATTTGAGCGGGAGTATGAAATTAATTGGGATGTTGTTTCAGAGATCCTAGAAATTGATAAAGACTATATTGATGAGCTTTACACCCTAACTCCTGAGCAGAAGTATTTTCTACTAGCAATGATTCATTTAGGAATTGAGGACTGGACGCTTTCAGACAAAGTAGTTAAGTATGTCACTAGTGTCTACAAAGTCCGGCTAACATCCAAGATGAGAGTGCAGGAAATTATCACACCATTAACAAACGTTGGATTGATTGATTCAAAAAAATCAACGGACGGCAGAGGGGCAAAGTCTCACTATGTCAAGTTGACAGAGAAAGCAAAGGGTGAGTTAGTTTCTTCGCTACTAGCGAGCATCGCGGAGATTACAAAGCTCTCTGAGACTGAGCTAAACCGAACTTTTGAAGAAGTTGTCGCTGACTTAAATCACCCAGATAAGCACGTTAAAGGGAAAGCCCTAGAGCTTTTAGCAATTTGGATGATTCGATTGACTAGCTTGCGATTTACTCAATGGCGGACACGGAGTTATGAAACTGGACAGGGTGAAGTTGATGTTTTAGCCGCATCAGATCGCTTCGTTTATCATCGCTGGCAAATTCAGTGTAAAAACACTAAAAAGGTTGATGTTGAGGTATTAGCAAAAGAAATTGGCATGACCTTTGTAACGGGGGCTGACGTAGTAATGATCGTAACTACAGGAGAGTTCAGTAGAGATGCTTTTCAGTACGCCTACCGGATGATGGAAGTTTCCCGTTATTATATGGTCTTGATTCAACGTGAAGATATTGAAGCCATTAAAGAAGATCGCACTAACATCATTCAAATTCTCGACAAGAGAGCTAGACGGGTCTTTGCAAAGAAAGAACTGGGGTTAACACAAGAGGAAATTGACGATATTGACGCCGAAGAAGCTTCTTTAGCCTTTGAAGACGATGTAGATACAGTAGTTGAATAATTTAAGCTTCGTTCAAAGCGGAAATTCCAAAATAGATGACTAGTGCTAGCGGCAGAGTCAAGCTTAGCGTCGATATTAGTAGATAAATTCTGATATGATTTGCGTCGTGTGGTGTAACACAATCAACAATGACTCACTCTGTCTCGGTCACGGTTCCGGCTACAACGGCTAACTTAGGTCCTGGTTTTGATTGTATTGGTGCAGCGTTGACGCTGTATAACCGATTTAAGTTTACGCATCAAGACGAAGTAGCTATTCATGTTACAGGGACAGAAAGCGATCGCGTCCGCACGGATAACAGTAATTTGGTTTATCGCTCGTTTGTCAAATTGTATGAACATATTGGACAAAATCCACCATCTGTGCATATAGATATTGCGATGGATGTACCGCTTGCGCGGGGTTTGGGAAGTTCCGCAACGGCGATTGTTGGGGGTTTAGTTGGAGGAAATTTACTTGCAGGCGAACCACTTGATACAACTGCGGTGATGGAGTTGGCGATCGCTTTAGAAGGACATCCTGATAATGTTGTTCCGGCGTTGTTGGGGGGATGTCGATTAGCAGCAAGTGTTGAAACGCTAAGTCGCCAACGCTGGGAAATTTGTGATGTACCTTGGCATGAAAGTGTTGTACCTGTGGTGGCAATTCCTGATTTTGAGCTTTCGACGGCTGAGGCGCGGCGAGTGTTACCGAGTGAGGTGAGTCGTGCGGATGCGATTTTTAATACGGCGCATTTGGGGTTGCTATTGCGCGGCTTGGAGACGGGAAATGAAGATTGGATTCGGGCAGCTTTGCAGGATCGGTTGCATCAACCTTATCGTCAAGCTTTGATTCGAGGATATGAAGTGGTACAGCAAGCGGCGGTGGATGCTGGGGCGTATGGTTTAGTTGTTAGTGGTGCAGGTCCTACTTTACTTGCTTTGACAAACCCCAGACAAGCTGAGCCTGTGATTGAGGCGATCGCTCAAACTTGGCAGCAAGTAGGAGTAAAAGCCCAAGTGCGATCGTTGGAAATTGACAATCAAGGTGCGCGTAGCTCTAATGAGGTAGCCTAGTAAGTATGATGAATGACATTCAAGCAGAAATTACGGCTATTCAAACTCAAATTGAGGCTCTATGTCAGGAACGTACTTCACTGACAACTGATCCAATAGATTTAGAAAGTGCGTCTCCAGAAGAGATTGCAAATGCTTACCGTCGCCGTGCTAAACAAGATTTACAATTATTTGCAGAAGTTAAAGGTATTGACGATGCGATCGCTGCTTTAGAAGCGCAACTTGCTCAAAAAATTGAGTTGGCATCGCAACCGCAGAATAATTCTCTAGAACAACGTGTTGTTGCTGGTAAAAGACAGGCTTTAGCCCAAGCTGAACGGATTAATCAACTCGCCGCTGAACTTGCTGCTGAACTACAGTCACTCAAAGCAACTGCGGATGAACTCAGCCCCGGTTATTGGCAGGTGTATTACAAACCTTTGATTACTGGCTTTAGATCGATCTCGGTTCCCTACGTGCGTACTGATAGCGATGTGTTAACAATTGTAAATCGCATCGTTTAATTCATGCTCTTTGAGCAACCTGAAGCACTGAGAGGTAGGAAACTGGGATACTTGTAATCCAATTTCTCGCAAGTACTTCCTTTAAACCAGCAAATAATGCCACTTAAAAGCGTGAGATAGTCATCAATACTATATGCAGCTTCCCAGGTTAATTGTTCGGATTCTAAATCCTTAAATAGCCCTGACGCGATCGCTGTTTGTCCTAAACCTACTGATACTTTCTTCCTGAGTGCTTCTCACTTCATATTCTGCAAGAGATGGTGCATAAGTTTGATAAACCTCCTGCAATAGTTGGTAAATAGCGTATGGAGGTTGAATTGGAATAGCGTTCCACAGCAAAATCAATGAACCGTTGTCTTGCAATGCAGTAGCAGCTTTTGAATACCCAATCTCAGGTGAAATCCAATGAAAAGATGTTGCAGCAACGACAGCATTGAATTTCTTAGCCTCCACGTGCCACTCTTCAAAAGAAGTATTTACAATCTTGACATTTGGATACTGAATGCAGTTTTGCTGTGCTAACCGGCACATTTCTGGGTTTGGTTCTAGGCAAATCATCGAAAAGCCACGATCTGCAAATGCGACTGTTGCAATCCCAGAACCACAGCCTACTTCTAAAATAATTGCTTCATCAGGCAGTTTGGCTAACTCTATTGCGCGATTAATTAGCTGTTGAGGATAGCGCGGTCTTACTTGGTTGTAAGCCTCTGCGGCTGCACTGTACCAGTTTTTCCTTTGTTCTGAAGTATGGACACTGGCAACTGTACTGTACCAGTCTTTGGCTTGTTTTAGTGTCATGGGTTTCGAGACTTTTAAGTTATATACGCTGTTGCGATCGCCACCTTATTTCCTGCTCTTAACATTTATTCATTAAGATTTGTAATACAAAACTGCACTAAGTATTTATTCTTAAAATGCTAATTGCTATGAATATACCTTTTCAAAACTTCACGTAACTTAATAGAATATATGGCATAGGCAATAGGTATTTATCCTCAGTCATGCTTAGCACACAAATTCCTTGGTTAACAACTATTATTCTGTTACCGCTGGTGGCTGCCCTAGCCATTCCTTTAATTCCAGACAATCAAGGTAAAACAGTTCGCTGGTACGCCTTAGGAGTAGGGATAGCGGATTTGGTTCTGATGGTATACGCCGTTTGGCAGAACTACGATTTACAAATCTCAACATTTCAACTAGCAGAAAGCTATCCTTGGATACCCCAGCTAGGCATGAACTGGTCGGTTGCGGTAGATGGCTTATCATTACCGTTGGTATTGCTAACAGGTTTTGTCACAACTTTGTCAATCTTGGCAGCGTGGAACGTCACGAAAAAGCCACGCTTGTTTTTCGCGTTGATGCTAATGATGTACAGCGCACAGATTGGCGTATTTGTTGCCCAGGATATGCTGTTGTTCTTCCTGATGTGGGAACTTGAATTAGTCCCTGTCTACTTACTAATTTCGATTTGGGGAGGACAAAATCGCCGCTATGCAGCAACAAAGTTCATCCTCTACACTGCTGCTGGATCGATATTTATCCTAGTAGCTGCGTTTGCGATGGCAATGTATGGTGATGTCGTTACCTTCGACATGGCAACTTTAGGTATTAAGCAATATCCTAGAGCGTTTGAACTTTTGGTTTATGCTGCACTACTCATTGCTTTTGGCGTCAAATTACCAATTTTTCCACTACATACTTGGCTTCCAGATGCCCACAGTGAAGCTTCTGCACCTGTTTCAATGATTTTGGCAGGAGTTTTGCTCAAAATGGCAGGCTACGGGCTAATTCGCATGAATATCGAAATGTTGCCCAATGCCCATGTTTCGTTTGCTCCCGTACTGGCAATTTTGGGTGTCGTTAATATTGTCTACGGTGCATTAACTGCGTTTGCACAAACAAATCTCAAGCGCCGTTTAGCTTATTCTTCAATCGCGCACATGGGTTTTGTATTAATTGGTATTGCTTCGTTTACCGAACTTGGTATTGGCGGTGCAGTACTGCAAATGGTATCGCATGGTTTGATTGCGGCTAGCTTATTCTTCTTATCTGGAGTCACTTACGAGCGCACGCACACGTTGATCATGGAGAAGATGGGCGGTATGGCGCAAGCAATGCCCAAAGTTTTCGCACTCTTCACCGCTGGGGCGATGGCTTCGTTAGCGTTACCTGGTATGAGTGGCTTTGTTGGTGAATTAACAATCTTTTTGGGAATTACCACCAGCGATGCTTACAACCCTGCGTTTAAGGTTGTTGTCACTCTCTTAGCTGCGGTGGGTGTAATTTTAACTCCCATTTACCTGTTGTCGATGCTACGTCAAGTATTTTACGGTAACGAGAATTCTGGAATTGTCATTGAAGAGTATCTTGGTGACGCGAAGCCACGCGAGGTATTTATTGCAGCTTGCTTACTATTGCCAATTATCGGCATCGGGATGTATCCTAAATTGGCAACTCAGACATATGATGTCAAAACAGTTGCAGTTGCAGCACAAGTACGCCAAGTGTTACCAACAGTTATCGCGCAAAAACAGCGATCGCCTCTCTATTCAACTGCATTAGTTGCACCACAGCTAGCTGTACCTGAATCACAAGTACTGATTGCTAGCGAATAAGTTAAATTCCACTGTCAACCTAATGAAGATCTTACGCTCCTTTTTACTTGCTCCTATTTTTGCTTTAGCTTTTAGTACCGTTGCTCAAGCCGCAATTCAAACGCAAGTTGTGGAATACAAGCAAGGCAACACAGTATTAGAAGGATACCTCGCCTACGATGATGAAATTCAAGGCAGGCGTCCTGGTGTTATGGTTGTTCATGAGTGGACAGGAATCAATCCTTATATTCAACAACGCGCACAACAATTAGCAAAACTAGGATATGTTGCGTTTGCAGCGGATATTTACGGTAAAGGTATTAGACCTAAAAATCCCCAAGAAGCAGCAGCACAAGCTAAAATTTACAGATCTAACCGTCAGTTAATGCGCGATCGCGCTTTGGCAGGATTACAAGTCTTACAAAAAAATTCTCTAACTGATGCCCAACGCATTGCTGCTATTGGATATTGTTTCGGTGGTGGCACTGTATTGGAACTTGCCCGTAGTGGGGCAAATGTTGCTGGCGTTGTCAGTTTTCACGGTAATTTAGATACGCCAGATTCCAGTGATGCGAAGAATATTAAAGGTAAAGTACTTGTCTTACATGGTGCTGAAGATCCTTTAGTACCACCCGAACAGGTTTTAGGTTTTGCTGAGGAAATGGGCAATGCTGGAGTTGATTGGCAATTAATGGCTTACGGTGGTGCGGTTCACAGTTTTACAAATCCTGAAGCAGGTAGCGATAAATCTCAAGGTGTAGCGTATAATCAGTTAGCTGATCGCCGTTCTTGGCAAGATATGCGGCAGTTTTTCGCGGAGATTTTTGGAGTAAGATAGCGAACCGCAGAGAAATGAGTGAACAAGATCTTGTAGCTATTGCACAGTTAGAGGAAAAATTAGATGCTACGTTGCAGGTAGTGTCTAAACTAGTGACTGCTTTGGATTCTATGCGCAGTGGCGATCCTCAGTTTATTTTTGAGATGGACTTAGTTAAGCACTCTTTATGTGAAATAGGGTATTTTGAAAACAAGCCTCTAGAAGAGTAGGCTTAATTATAAGCATTTTTTTGATATGAAACCTGGGCATTTGTAATCTGTTGGCATTCTCTTGCCCAGAGAGGAAATTTCATGCCTGTTACCTTTAGTGACATTATCACGGCTTGTAATTCTGAAGAAAACTTTCTCCAAATTTTTCAAAATGCCTTCTCTCAGGTTGATCAGCCGCTTCTCCAAGAGCATCGTATAATTTTAACAGCTTGTTATAGAAATCCAGGACTTTCTCTAACTCTAAAAGGAGAGACACCAGAATTCTTAGCTCAGTCCTGGTTGCAAAAGTATTGTTATAGCTTCGAGAACAGAATCTCAAGACGAATCTCTCAACCTCCGAGAACAGTTGCTGATCCAATCGTCGATACAATTATCAAAGCTAGGTTAACAGGATTAACTGAAAAACATCTTGAGCAGATTAAGTATGCTCATAGATTGTCCATGTCAGCAGAAAATATTCAAGGCTTACTTCTTGAAGAATTTCTAGCTGAACAACTAGCTGATTATGGTTGGTACTGTTGTTGGGGAGAAGTTATCCGCCACGTCGATTTTTGCCACATAGATGGCTCCCTTTTACAAGTAAAAAACCGTAGTAATTCAGAAAATAGCTCTTCTTCTAGGGTCAGGATTAATCAACCAATCGAAAAATGGCACAGGGTTGATGCAAAAACAGGACTATACAAATGGTCATACTTTAATACGAAATATAATACAAATCGCTTCTCCGAAGAAAACTTTATTCTTTTTGTTCAGAAAGTTTTATTAGCAAATCCAAGTGCTTTAGCACTAGAAGCAAATAATCCTTGGCAATCTTTGTCTCAGTCTTCAGACTAAATTCAAGGAAAGTTGTTTTACAGATGGTTCCAGAGAGCCTAAAGTTTCAATAGTCCAACTTACATCATCAGTCTTGTGATACCGCGAGTAGGGAAAGTCGGGGTAAATAGTTGGTGTTTCGCCCTTGAGGTGGTTTAGTAACATTCTGGCGATCGCTTTTCCTAAAGAACAGGGCACAGCATTTCCAACTTGTCGATATTGATCGAGTAAACTTCCTGCAATTACCCAATCATCGGGAAATTCTTGGATTCGCTTGTACTCTTCAATACTCAGCGGTCGATTTTCTTCTGGATGTGCCAGATCTGTTGCAGGCATTGCAGGATGCGTCACGAGCGTTGGAGCAGGCTTATCCCAGGCTAATCTCCGATAAAAACCTGTTTTTCCACCTCCTGCGTGATAAGAAGCCCCAAGTGCTTCTTGGTGCAACTCTACTGGCAAATCTCGCCAACATTGTCCAGGTTTCAAAAGTTTATAGTATCTGATTCGTTTTTCAGGAAACTTGATGAATTGATGTTTATCAGGAAGTCCTGCTAGCGCATCTCTCAATGTTCGCCAATGAGGAAGTCCATACAAACCTTTCTCCGAATGAGTTGGTGTGAGATAGGGAAGCTTTTCTCCGTCACGGCTGCAAGCAATTACAACTCTTTCTCTTTGTTGTGGCGAACCAAAATTGGCAGCGTTGTACAAGTTGAAGGAAACACTATAACCAGCTTCTTTGAGCTTCCGAGTGATGAAAAGTAGTGCACCTCCCCGTTGTTCATCCTGAGATAATGATGGGTAGTTATTTCCTCTCATCTCATGTGGTCTGTGCTTTAACGGAGCAGATAATAGTCCTCGGACGTTTTCTATTACTGCGAACCTCGGTTTGAGTTCGACAATCAAATCAATGAAAGTTAAAAAGACATTTCCTCGTTCATCATTGAACCCTTGTCGCTTACCTGCACTGCTGAAAGCTTGGCACGGGGGACCACCAACAATTACATCAATCTCTTCTTCAGAACTTAATCCCGCCTTTTCCCGAATTGCTGTAGCTGAGTAGTCTCTAATATCTCCAATTAGCGCGATATCCGGTCGATTCGTTTCGATCGTTTTTCGGGCTGCTGAATCTATTTCACAAGCGAGAATTACTTTGATTCCTTCCTTTTCCAGTCCTAAATCTAAACCCATGCATCCAGAGAAAAAACTTAATGCTTTTAGGGATGGTTTACTAAAAGATCTCCTTGCATGATCCCGAACAAATCTGCTTGTATCCTCCTCTTTAGATCGATACTCATCAACAGATTCCGCCGCAACAATCCATCGGCTGCTAATCCTTTCTCCGCTGATGTCACCGTAGCGGAGCAATTTGCGAACGTATTGCTCAGAGCAATTCAATATTTCCGAAGCTTCTTTCACAGAGAGGTATTGAGCAGACATAGATTTCGGACACGAAACTCAAACTAAGTACCCAAATTCAATCTAATTATAGTGTCTTTTCCTACTAAGTGCTGTTTGATGTTTGTGCAGGCAGTTTATTTAGAAAGAATGATCCAAACCGCATGAACAATTCCTGGAATGTAACCCAGTAAAGTTAAAAGCACATTGATCCAAAAATCTCTACCCAAACCTACTTGCAAAAATACACCAAGAGGCGGCAAAAAGATTGCGCATATTAGGCGAAGAATATCCATTGTATTATGTGATGTGACAACTTTTTATTGAATTAAAGGGTGGTTTTTAGCACACCGGTATTGGTAATTATGCTAACACCTTAACTTGATTGTGGTGCAGCGTTAATTTGCCTGGATTTTGTAATGAACAGTGGGCGTATTTAGAGCCATTGTTGCCATCTATACTTTACTTATTCAAGACTACTAGGTAGAAATCTTGACTCAAGATATGTTTCACTAGGAGTATGTAAGAAACCTTGTCTAGCCTTTTTGTACCACTTTTTTGCTTCTGCCCGATCTACTTCTATACCGTCATCACCAAACAGAAAAATCCCTGCTAAATTATTTGAAGCTAGACCATAACCCTGTTCAGCTGCTTTCTTATACCACTTAACTGCTTCTAAAATATTCCTCTCTAGGCCAAGACCTAGATGGTAAGTATTTGCAATTATACACTGCGCTTCAGCCTCTCCACAATCAGCAATTGGCTTTAAAATTTTAACAGCAGTTGTGTAATCTCCTGCTTGAAATGCAGCTATCCCTTCTGCTAAATTTGGCATCTTAGCTATATTCTTTATGATTAACTTCTGACTGGATTAACTACTCTTAGTAAGTAGGAACAAGCTACCCACCACTGATTTTTGCTTTGTAACCTTGTTGAGTAAGAATTTCAATAATTTTTTGCTTGTGATCGCCTTGAATTTCAATTTCGTTGTCTTTAACAGTTCCGCCACTACCACACTGTGATTTGAGTTGCTTTACCAAAGCTGTTAAAGTCTCTGGTGTGGATTGAAATCCACTAATTACCGTTACTGTTTTACCTTTACGTCCTTTACGCGAAGCTTGGACGCGGAGATTTTGTTGCGCGGGTGGTAAGTCTTGAACACCGCGTTCTAGCGCAGGAGAGTTATCGCCGCCAAACTCGCGGTATACATAGGGACTATCTGAAGATTTACGATTTGCAGCAGCCATAGTAGAAGTTGAAAGCTTGAGTTTAATTTATAATTAATTAACTGTATTCCGTTATTTTAGCCAGTCTGTGACTACTACTCCCTTACCTGCACAATCGCAAGCTGAACAACGCCCCGACTCACTCGGACGCTTTGGGCGCTTTGGTGGTAAATATGTACCTGAAACGTTGATGCCAGCATTGAGTCAACTCGAAGCAGCGTATCAACAATATCGCCACGATCCAGAATTTATCGCCGAGTTACAAGAATTGCTGCGAGATTATGTAGGAAGGGCTACACCACTATATTTTGCGGAACGTCTGACGGCGCATTATGCCCGACAGAATGGCACAGGTGCGCAAATCTATTTAAAGCGCGAAGATTTGAACCATACTGGCGCGCACAAAATTAATAATGCCCTAGCGCAAGTATTACTCGCTAAACGCATGGGTAAGCAGCGGATTATTGCCGAAACAGGTGCAGGACAACACGGCGTTGCCACAGCTACAGTTTGCGCGAGATTTGGCTTAAAATGCATAGTTTATATGGGCGTTCAAGATATGGAACGCCAAAGCCTTAACGTATTTCGGATGCGGTTAATGGGCGCGGAAGTTAGCCCTGTGTCAGCGGGAACAGGAACGCTTAAGGATGCAACTTCTGAAGCAATTCGCGATTGGGTAACGAATGTAGAAACGACTCACTATATTTTAGGTTCAGTTGCAGGTCCACACCCGTATCCCATGATTGTACGTGATTTTCATGCTGTGATTGGTAAAGAAACTCGCGCGCAGTGTCTAGAAAAATGGGGGGGATTACCTGATATTCTGCTCGCGTGTGTGGGTGGTGGTTCTAACGCAATGGGCTTATTTCATGAATTCGTGAACGATTCCTCTGTAAGATTAATTGGTGTTGAAGCCGCAGGCGAAGGCGTCAATACTGAAAAACACGCGGCCACTTTGACTCAGGGGCGTGTTGGCGTGTTACACGGGGCGATGAGTTATCTTTTGCAAGACGATGACGGTCAAGTTTTAGAAGCACACTCAATTAGTGCAGGGTTAGATTATCCTGGGGTAGGACCTGAACATAGCTATTTAAAAGACATACAACGAGCAGAATATTACAGCGTTACTGACGAAGAAGCGTTAGCCGCATTTAAGCGTACAGCACAACTAGAGGGAATTATTCCGGCGCTTGAAACTGCACACGCGATCGCGTATCTTGATACTTTATGTCAACAACTCGCAGGAAGTCCGCGAATTGTCATCAATTGTTCGGGGCGTGGCGACAAAGATGTACAAACTGTCGCAAAGCATCTTCAGTAAATTTTGTTAATAGGTAATTGGCTTAATCGTCTCTCTTCTGCTTTGTCCTCCTCGGTTTTGAGAATCAACTCTACGCACTGGTGCAGGCGATAATTTTTGCAAGATCTTTAATTGCAACGATACAGTTGGTAGTTGTAACCATTGACGGGTGGTGAAGATAGAGCATCAAATGTACAGCTATCTACTGCTAGTGGGGCGTGAAAATTAATTAACCACAAGTCTAGCGGCCGAGGAAAATTATTTACAGCTTGTTGTAAAGTCGTCGTGGGTGCGCTGGTTTCACGCGCTAGCAGAAATTGCGGCGTATCAATTCCAGCCAATTTAAATTCCCTTCCTAGACCCATCATTTCGCCAATTTGCACGTGCGTTTTGTGTGTTGTCGCAATAAGTATTGGCGATCGCGAGGCATTTTGCATAATTTCCAGCATCAAGTCAGGGCGGTAGTATTTTTGATAACCCAAATTACACACTACCGTAATTGCACTTAGTAGCCCCATTAGCCAGATTAACGCGACAGCACGTTTTCCTTGCTGATCAGGAGTCCGCCAACATACTGCAAGACTTGCTCCGAGTAAAACCATCACCGCCGGAAAGTAGACGAAGTTGTAACGCGCACCACGAGTCAGATCAATTCCAAAAACGTAAGTGAAGAAAAAGAACAACGCGATCGCACTACACACAATTCCCACAAAAACCCGCGTCATTAAACGCGTTTTCGATTGCGTGAGTTTTACTTTGATGCCACGATACAACCAAGGTAGCGCCCATAAAAAGAAAATGAGCATCACAAAACCCGAAGCAATCACAATCGGTAGTTGTCGAGCTTCCACTGGTAGCAACGATATCATCGTCAGCCAAGCTGCTAGTGCTTGAAAAATCGGATTAAGTAACACCAATAATCCATTGCTTCCATTTTGAATCCAATCAGTGAGATCGCTACCATAATTGTTTTGGAAGAATACAGGTAGCCACACTAAACCACCCAAAAACGTCCCCACTGCAACGAGCAAAATTTGCCACCAAGGATCAGCACTCCACATTAACCGAAAGCGAGTACGCCGATGCTGACGCCACCACAACACGCTTAACACAATAGCTTCAGCACACAAAGTCAACACAAAAAAATAGTGCGTGGCCATTCCTAAAAAATTTGCAGCAACCCAAACAATAACGAGCCACAGAGGTATTAGTTGACGGTACTCAAGCCGTCGAATTGCGATCGCTAAACAACTCAAAGAAGCAATCACCCATAAAATTGCCAGTGTGTAATGTCGGGCTTCTTGCGCTAGAAAAATGCCATAAGGCGAAACCGCCATCATCGCTGCCGCTAGCTGACTCACAAGGCGGGAACGAAAACTCAGCCAACTCAATCCATAAATTGCTGGAATCGATACCGCACCAAGTAACGCCGGAAGCGATCGCGCCACCCATACTGAAACCAAATCGGTTGACTGCGGCAACCAAAAATTCATCCACAAATGCGCTAGCACAAAGTACAGTGGTGGATGATTGCTTTCTGTGATTAAGTTTTGAACGACTTGGACAACGCCATGATTTGGGTTACGCTGCAACGGTTGCAAAAGTGTATCAAGCGCGATCACCTGATTCAAAGGAACACCAAGAAAACTATTACCCAAGCTAAAAACTAGCGTTGAGAACTCATCTGTCCATGGTGGTTTACTAGCAAGTAGCGTCAACCGCAAACCAACAGCGATCGCTGTCCATCCCAGCAGTAACAATATATCTTGGTATTCGGTCTTGAGCTTGTGATTGCGATTTGACATCGGTAAAGAAGTGTTATTTAAAGGCTGGTAACTGGTCATTCGTCATTGGTAATCCGTTAACTAGTCTTTATTACCTGTTACCCGTTACCCAACACAGAAAAAGTGTCATGACTCATCAGTTTTTTAATATTTACTGACACAATTGAAACAGAAGTGCAGTTAATTCCTGATGTTCTGTGACTAATAAAGCTGTTGAAAAGATTCTGGCGCGTGTTTTGACAGGTGACGAATTATCTCCACAAGCGGGAGTTATTTTGTTACAGCAGACTGATGTAGAAGCGATCGCAGCAATTCGCGATACCGCCGATGAACTCCGCCGCCTACAGACAGGTGATACTGTAACATATGTCATTAATCGTAATATTAACTTTACTAACATTTGCGAACAGCACTGTAGTTTCTGCGCATTTCGCCGCGATTCTGGTGAAAAAGAAGCTTACTGGCTTGATTGGGGGCAAATTCTCGAAAAGACTACCGATGCAGTACAACGCGGTGCGACAGAAATTTGTATGCAAGGCGGATTAAACCCGCAAGCGAAAATCAACGGGCGTTCTTTGCCTTATTACCTAAAACTTGTAGAAACCATCAAAACACAATTTCCGCAACTGCACTTACACGCTTTCTCACCCCAGGAAGTTGAATTTATCGCGCGAGAAGACGATATGAGCTATGCCGCTGTCATTGCTGCTTTGCGTGATGCTGGAGTGGGTTCAATGCCAGGAACCGCAGCCGAAGTCCTCGACGATCGCGTGCGGCGGATTTTATGTCCAGAAAAAATCAACACAGCGACTTGGATTGAAATTGTTAGTACCGCGCATCGCTTAGGTTTACCAACAACCAGTACGATGCTTTCTGGACATATTGAAACACCCCAACAGCAGATTACTCACCTCGAACAACTGCGATCGCTACAAAAAACAGCGCGCGATCGCGACTATCCCGCAGCAATTACCGAATTTATTTTGCTACCATTTGTCGGTCAAGAAGCTCCCAAAGCATTACGCCGTCGTGTCGGTAGAGACCAACCAGTACTTGCTGATGCCTTATTACTCACAGCAGTAGCACGGATTTTTTTAGGAAACTTGATACCCAACCATCAACCAAGCTGGGTCAAACTAGGGCTAGCAGGAGCAACAGAAGCTTTAAAGTGGGGTTGCAACGATATTGGCGGCACTTTGATGGAAGAACACATTACTACAATGGCGGGTGCGATCGGCGGTACGTGTATGGAAGTAGCAACATTACAGGATGCGATCTCCTCTATTAAAAGACCTTACGCCCAACGCGATACTCTCTATTGCCTAATCAAAAAAGACTAGAAGCAAACGGTTAGTAGCTAGAAGTGGTGAGTGGTATAAAAAACTCTTCCCCCTCTGCCTCCTCTGCCCCTCTACTCCAAATAATTGATCCCCGCAGTGCCAATCCGAGATAGGATGGACGTTGATTTCTGTCTTTTCTCACTTAATGCTTATGAAGCGCTATTGGTCACGTCTACTTGCCCTCACGTTGGTTGTTGTCATCGGCTTGACTGGCTGTTCTAGCAACGTTTTCTCGGATAGTCTGAGTGGGGATTATCGTCAAGATACGCTCGCTGTAGTAGATACACTGAGAAATGCTCTTGATTTACCTGATGATGCGCCTGAAAAAGCCGAGGCGCAAACAGAAGCCCGCCAAAAGATCAACGAATTTGCAGCGCGTTATCAACGAGATGGTAGCGTTGCTGGTTTAAGTTCTTTCACGACAATGCGAACTGCATTAAATTCTTTAGCAGGACACTATAGTTCTTACCCAAATCGTCCAGTCCCAAAAAAACTCAAACAACGTTTAGAACAAGAATTCAAACAAGTAGAAATGGCGCTTAACCGAGGTAGCTAAACTCTTCATAATCATAAAAGATAAGTTGCAAGTAGCGAGCAAGTTCACTACTAAAAAATAAAATCTTACTCCTCAATGAATTTGACAAGATCAGTCGCCAAAAGCTAATAGGTCTAATGATTTGAGCAGTTGAGCTAAACACCTGAGACGGTTTCCTTCATGTGCCACACTTAAGAAATTAAATGGCTAAGGAAACCGAATCAGAGCTTTTGTAGTCTCTAACACTAGTCTTAAAGACTCTATAACGCAGGGTACTTACTAGTGACTTATTAGCGTGCCTTGCAACGTTGTTCTAGTGCAGCTAGTAACAGATAAGCTAAAGCGCTGTTTTTTTCAGCAACGCTTGTCGAGGTCATCACGTGTGCGTTGATGATTAGCCTTGCCACCATCAGTCTTACAAGACTGATTTATTGATCGTACTTATGTTGTGTTTGTGGTAATGTTCAACCATCGTTTGAGATTTGCCCGTCCTCGCTTTGCTTGGCAACGCTTGGCTGCTACTGTGTTGACAAGTAGCTTATTGAGTGCCAATTTTGGTAGTCTGCCGCCGGCTCAAGCACAAACAACAGCGTATTGTCAGCTAACAACAGCAGCAACCCAAGAAAAAGAAACTTTACGTCAAGCAGCACTACGAGGCAACACAGACGCGCAGAATCGCTACAGAGCGCTTGTAAATCAACACGCTCAAATTTTACAGGATTGCCGCAATCGCACTTGGCCTCAAACCCAAGCAGTATGGCTACGGTTATATCCGTGTGATGTGCAACCAGGAGTCCTCGATAAAGTAATGGACCATGTTGTTAATCGTGGCTATAACCAAGTGTATGTAGAAGTATTCTACGACGGTCAAGTGTTACTACCAGCAGCAGCAAATCCTACAGTTTGGCCTTCAGTGGTGCGAGTTCCTGGGGCTGAACGAACCGATTTACTTGCCCAAGCAATTCAAAAAGGACGCGATCGCGGCTTGAAGGTCTATGCTTGGATGTTCATGATGAATTTTGGCTACTCCTACGGACAGCGCCCCGATCGACAATCAGTACTAGCACGCAACAGCAAAGGCGAAACAAGTTTGTACGTTGTCGATAATGCAAGCCAAGTATTTGTCGATCCCTATAACCTACAAGCCAAACGAGATTATTACCAACTAGTGCTCGAAGTTATGCGCCGTCGTCCTGACGGGGTTCTCTTCGATTACGTACGCTATCCCAGAGGCTTGGGCGCAGGGTCTGTCGTCAACAGAGTTCAAGATTTGTGGATTCATAGCGAAGCTGCGCAACAAGCCTTGTATCGTCGGGCGCTGAACAACAAAGGACTCAATTTGATTCAACGCTTTCTCAGTAAAGGGTATGTCAGCGCCAGAGATATCGAAATCGTCGACCAACTGTATCCGCAAGAAGGCGAACCGTTATGGCAAGGTCGCACGCCGCCCCCAGCACCACAACCACCAAACGAACCGCCAACGGCTGCACAAAGACAGCCCCAACTACAATGGGAATTATGGCAACTCAGTGTTGCTCATGCAATTCAAGGCATCATCGACTTTTTAGCAGTCGCAGCGTGGCCCGTCCAGCGCCAGGGAGTTAAAGCAGGTGCAGTATTTTTCCCAGATGGCAACCAGGCAGTTGGTCAAGGCTATGACTCGCGCTTACAACCTTGGGATCGCTTTCCAACGACTTTAGAATGGCATCCGATGTCTTACGCAGCCTGCAATAATACGAGTTGTATCGCGGCTTTGGTACAGCGAGTTTTGCAGTACGCGCCCCCAGGTACACAGGTTATTCCTGCGATCGCTGGAGTTTGGGGAAAACCAATTAGCAATCGTCCATCTTTAGAAGCCCAAATGCAGGCACTCCGCGCCTATGCGCCACGACTTCAAGGTGTCAGTCATTTTGCTTTGTCTTGGCAAGATCCACAGCTAGAAAGCGAGCGCAAATCTTGTAGAATCCGCTAACCTTCTACAACACCGGTAAACACCCGCTGTGCAGGTCCAGTCATCCACAACCGCTGATCGACTTCAGACCATTCAATTTGTAAACAACCTCCAGGAAGTTCGACTGTCGCTAGGCGATCGCATCTTCCTGTCAATACACCTGCGACTAATGCCGCACAAGCGCCTGTACCACACGCCAACGTAGCCCCTGCACCGCGTTCCCACACACGCATTTTTAAGTAGTCGCGACGCACGACTTGAATAAATTCGGTGTTTGTCCGTTGCGGAAAAACGGCGTGATGCTCAAATTGTGGACCAATCTTTTCTAAAGGAATTACCGCGACATCTTCGACAAACGTAATACAGTGCGGATTTCCCATACTGACACACGTAACATCCCAACTTTGCCCTGCGACTTCCAAAGGCTGATCGATGACCTTCTGATTTTCCGCACCTAAAGCTGTTGGAATTTCGCTTGCCAGTAACCGAGGAACACCCATATCTACTTTGACTTGACCATCAGACATGATTTGCGGTGTAATAGTGCCAGCCAGCGTATGAATCCGTTTTTGGCTATTTTCTTGCTGATTGCCGTCAATTTCTGCGACAAATGCCGCTAAACAACGAATGCCATTACCGCACATCTCCGGTTCTGAACCATCAGAGTTAAAGATCCGCATCGTGTAGTCAGTGCCATTTTGCCCTGGTAGCACGAAAATAACGCCATCTGCACCAATACCAAAATGGCGATCGCATAACTTAATTGCTTGTTCAGGTGTGACGACAGGTTGTGATGACAAGCGATTGTCAATCAAAATAAAATCGTTTCCCAGTCCGTGATATTTAGCAAATTCAATCATCATAGGATTTAAAGTGAGTGAAAATAAATGTAACTTAAAGAGTGGTAATTGGTAACTGGTAAATATCTTTTTGTTTTCGATTACCCATTACCCCTTTCCCAACGAGAAAACCAAATTTATTTATGCCTAGCGAATTTGATCCAGCATTACCTAGCATTCGCCAAGTTCAAACCTTAATTAAACAAGTAAACCGCGTCGAGTTAAAACTTGTCACTGGCGATTTAGTCATGGGCAAAATTAGCTGGCAAGATCAAAACTGTTTATGTATTATCGATGTAAATAATCAGACTATCATCGTCTGGCGACACGCGATCGCTTATCTTAAGCCAATAAACTAGTAGATAAAAGTGGTTTAAAGTAGACCTATTTTCTTCCGTATATATCCACATTGGCTCAGCTTTGCCTGTGCACTCAAATCAACACCTTTTATAAAACTCAATTGCCTGTTTGTCTGCAAGGAGGATATGTTGATGAAAAACCTTGGTAACGAGATGTTAAAATCTTCATAATTTGTCTACCTATGCCCTGCTTGTGATACTCTGGCAAAACAAGTAAGTGCGGATAGTAAACGACTAAAAAGTTATCAGAAATAGCGTTGCCTAATCCAACTAGCTTACTTTTATCCCAAGCAGAAACTAGAAAGTGAGAATTCATTAGTGCATTGTGGAGTTACCGAGGCTTATTAGCTGAAGACCAATGATTCGCTTTATATAAATTAAGAATACTGTGGCGATCAATATCATAATTCTTCTTATAGCTAATTTTTACTTTGTGCATATTTCATGTTCTTTGTTTACTTTTGAGAAGCAGTAAATCTTTTGTGTGACCGTTTACCTGCTAGTTGCGAAATTACTGACTGCTCGATTCGACACAGCCGGACATCTAAAACTTGCGTACCGTATTTTTTATAAAAAGCGATCGCACGGGTATTGCAATCCGCAACTGTCCATTCTAATCTGCCACAATTTGCTTCCTCTGCAATTTGTGCCAAACGTTGCAACAACGCTGTACCAATTCCTTTACCGCGCATCAGTGGCTGTACATACAGATCGCCTACCCAAAGTGTTGGCTGTGCTAAAAAGCTGGAGTAAGCATAGGAAAATAGCGCAAATCCAACCGCAACATTATTTATTTGGGCTAACAACACTTGTGCAAGTGGAGGTTGAGCGAATAAAGTTTGTCCTAACTTATCAATCGTGATTTCTAGAGGCTGGGGATACCTATCAAAGTTTGCTTTTTGCGAAATAAACGAAAGAATTAACTCCCGATCTTCAATCGTTGCTACGCGAATTCTAATATCAATTTCATCCATTTTCAGCTTCCTGAGTACGCCTACTACTCACTGTAGAGAAGCAATCAATAGATGTCCAATATATTTTTAATAGCTCATTTATACTTTAAATATATAAATTGAACACCCATTACCTATTACCAGTTACCCAAATGGAACTGCGACACCTACGTTACTTCATTACAGTTGCAGAAGAACTCAATTTTAGTCGTGCAGCAGAAAGATTACACATTGCCCAACCACCGTTAAGTCAACAAATTCGAGACTTAGAAGTCGAGTTAGGGGTTCAACTTTTTGAGCGAACCAAGCGCAGAGTAGAATTAACAACTCCAGGAAAAGTGTTTTTAGAAAAGTCACGGCTAGTCTTACAACAAGTCGGTCAAGCAATTATTGCAGTTCAAAAAGCCAGTCGTGGTGAAATTGGTCGATTAGTAATTGGTTTTAACAGTTCAGCGACATACAGCGTGTTACCGCAAATTTTACATATCTTTTGCGAACACTGCCCAGATATAGAGTTAGATTTGCAAGAATTAACAACCCGCCAACAGTGCGATCGCCTTCACCACAACCAAATCGATGTTGGAATTCTTTATTTACCGATTGAAAGCCACATCCTTAGTACTACGTCTGTATTACAAGAAAGCCTTGTTGTAGCGATCTCCGAAACTCACGCCTTAGCAGCATTACCCGAATTATCACTCAAAGCACTCAGCCACGAACCGTTCATCTTACCTCCGCATCATTTAGGAGGAGGGTTATACAACCAAATTCTACGCTTTTTTCAACAGACAAATTTCACGCCAAACGTTGTGCAAGAAGCAACGCAACTGCAAACAACAATCAGCTTAGTCGCTGGCGGTGTTGGTGTCGCCCTTGTACCTGCTTCGCTGCAAAATTTACAAAGACCAGGTGTTGTTTATAAAATGCTTCAAGAACCCACTCCAGAACTTGAAATCGCTGTAGCCTGGCGACAACACGACTCCTCTCCAGTTTTACAGAAGTTTGTTAATACCGTTCAAGAAATTTTCTAGAGTTACGAATTTTCTATTACCGATTAGCAATTACCGCCGCACACATTACGACAGAACAGGAAAAATACTTTGTACACCTTGTACTGACAGCAACTGCTGTAGTTGATTTAATGCTGGATAAGCTCCACACAACAATAACAAATCGCCTGCTTGTAAATTCATATTGTTATCAGGAAACCAAAAGAATTTTCCATCACGCCGAATTGCTTGTACCTGTACGCTGCAACGCGTAAAAACATCCAACTGAGCCAAGGTTTGATTAACCACGGGGCTATTCACTCCAAGCGTCATCCAGTGACACAACATATTTTCATCATGAATCGCCACTTCACCTTTCGCTAATTCGTCAAACGCCGCGAGTTCCTCAGTCGTTCCGACAAGTAACAAGCGATCGCCTGTTTGTAAGATTGCTGTCGCATCAGGATAATCAACTTCTTCACCTTTCGCTCGACGGATCGCTATCAAACTGACACCAGTAAGATACCGTAAGTTTGCTTCTTCCAACGTCATGTCAGCCAGCGGAGATTTATCAGGTAAACGATACCAGCGACTATTCATATCTCTAGCAGCTAGCTGTAACTCGCGCGAAACTTGCGCAGGCGATCGCTCAG
The DNA here is from genome assembly GCF_001904655.1 of Chroogloeocystis siderophila 5.2 s.c.1. NCBI lineage: Bacteria > Bacillati > Cyanobacteriota > Cyanophyceae > Chroococcidiopsidales > Chroococcidiopsidaceae > Chroogloeocystis > Chroogloeocystis siderophila. The sequence goes on from NZ_MRCC01000021.1 coordinate 24,901, forward strand.
GGCGCAATTCGAGATAATGATGCGATCGGATTTGCTGCATTTCTTGTTGAATCACTGGTAGTGCTAAGCCTACTCCCGCCAATAAATGCGTTGAAAGTTCGATACTTGCTTCAAACTCCGGTTGGACAACTTCTCTTGCACCAAGTTGATACAGTAATTCAATATCTTGATCTTTATTCGCACAAACTACGGTATCAAGTTCCGGTGATAGTTCCAAAGCCCGCTTCAGACACAAACGCGTACTCATCGGATCGCGCAAGGCAATTGCGAGCGATCGCGCTTTATCTACCCCAGCAGTTTCTAATACTCGCAAACTACTCGCATTTCCATACACATAAGGTATATGAGCTTCGCGTAACTGTTGAATTTTACTTTCTGACTGGTCAATCACCACCACAGGTAGCCCGTGTTCTTGCATCAGTCGCACTAAATTACGCCCCATCTGTCCATAACCACAAACAACCAGATGACCTTGTATCGGAATATCTGATGCAACTTCTTTTGGTACATCCGCATCTAAATATGGTCTTAGCCAAGGTACAGATTCTGCCCAATTAAAAAATGACGGAACTAACCGCAACACAAATGGTGTTAACACCAGCGTCACTGCGGTTGTTCCCAATATTAAAAGATATACTCGGCGAGAAACTAACCCTAACGCCTGTCCCTCGCTTGCCAAAACGAAAGAAAATTCCCCAATTTGTGCTAAGCCTAATCCTGCTAATAAAGCTGTTTTCAACGAGTAGCCAAACGCTTTGACTAAAGGCGTAACAATCAAAAACTTACCCAACCATACCAGCGCAACCAATCCTAAAATTAACTCTAAGTTTTGCCAGAGAAACACCGGATCGATCAACATCCCGATCGCCGCAAAAAATAGCGTGGCAAAAATATCACGCAGCGGTTCCACATACGTCAAAGTTTGATCGGCGTACTCCACCTCCGAAATCATCAATCCAGCTACAAATGCCCCCATTTCAATCGATAGACCTAAATGTTCTGTGAGTAGGGCAATGCCTAAGCATAAAGCCACAACGCCAAGTAAAAATAACTCCTTACTTTCGGTGCGTGCTAAGAGTCTCAACAGCCGTGGAATCAGCCAAATTCCCGCTGCTACTGCACCTCCAGCAAATAAGCTAATTCGCAAGAGCGCAGTGACGACCGCAAGACCGATTGTTTCAGCAGGTTGATCCAAAGCTGGTAACACTGCCAACATGAGTCCTAGTGCCAAATCTTGAACTACCAAAATTCCCAACATCACCTGTCCGTGGGTGGTTTCTGTTTCGTTGCGTTCCATCAAGCACTTGAGAACAACTGCGGTCGAGGAGAGTGACAAAATTGCCCCTAAAAACACGCCTTGCGCTGGAGAACTCACCCAACCGACGACGAGTGAGACTAAGGCTGTTATCAAAATTGTTAAGGCGATCTGTAACCCACCACCACCTAAACTAATAACTTGAACTTTTTTAATTTCAGCAAAAGAAAATTCAACACCCAAAGCGAACAATAAAAACGCAACGCCAAACTGTGCCAGAGTTTCTACTTGAATTAATTCTTTGATTAATCCTAGTCCCGCAGGACCAACGACCATACCTCCTAAAAGATAGCCCAGTAGCACTGGTTGACGTAATAGCGCCACTAACAGCCCTCCACCAGCAGCGGCGGCGAGAACCAAAACTAAATCAACAATTAATCTAAAATCTTCTTGCACAAGTTTTTAAAAGAACTATTAAGGTCTATAAACTTCAGCATACAAACTTTTCAGTTTCTCAGAAAAGTAGCAAGACTGAATTTTGCTGTCACAACACGCACCATAAAACCTATGTTGATTACTTGCTCCCCTAAACTTCTATAAGCATTACTTGCATTTTGACCTTTGACCTCCAACTAGTTGGACAGAGTAACCACAAAGAGCTAGTCTAGATCGTCAAAATCAGCTTCAGGTTTTTTCGTTTTATGGCTCACCAATACCGCGCGTATAATTTCTGGAAACAATTAGTCAATGTTGGGAGGAATCATCGGCAATTTAAATTTAAGCGCTTGATCAGCTTCTTATCGCTAGGCTTAGTTGGAATTGTGGCGATCGCTTTGCCCATAACCTTCAGCACACCCGCAGTCGGTGCTTTGCAAGTTCGAGTTTCTCCAACCAATCCGAAGTTAGGAGATACAATCGCTGTTGCGATCGAGCAGCAACCAGGCACAACCGGCAGCACTCCTACCATCAAGCTACAAGACAAAACATACCCTGCTTTTGAAATTGCCCCAAATCGATTTCGAGCGATGCTACCAACAACGCCGCTAGAACAACCTGGTGTACGTCGATTTCAAGTTATAGCTGGCGATCAAGTACGTAACATGGCTGTGAAAGTTGGCAATCGCTCATTTCCCATCCAACGCATCAATCTTCCTCCTGGAAAATCAGGAATCTCCGCCACACAATACGAACTCGACCGCGTGGCGGCGTTTAAAAAACTTGTGACACCACAAAAATACTGGAATGGTGCTTTTGCCCGACCAAATAAAGGTCGGATCAGTGCGATTTACGGCGTTCGTCGCTACTACAACGGTAAATTTGCCAAAGATTACTACCATCGGGGTGTTGACTATGCAGGTGGCGTCGGTTCGCCGGTGGTTGCGCCAGCATCAGGACGCGTTGCTTTGGTTGGTACAGTATCACAAGGCTTCCGCATTCACGGTAACATTGTCGGCATCGATCACGGTCAAGGAGTCACAAGCGCTTTTTTACACCTCAGCCGCATTGATGTTAAAGAAGGAGATATGGTCAAACCTGGTCAAGTCATTGGCGCAGTAGGAGCCACAGGCGCAGTTACAGGGCCTCATTTGCATTGGGGATTGTATGTTCATGGCGAAGCAGTCGATCCCGTACCTTGGCGCGAACAAGGATTTAACTAATTGCATCAAGCTTGATCGTTTTGTGGGAGAACTGGGAAAAATTAATACAAGGTTACTGCGATCTATTCGAGCAAGCGCCGTGGAGTTTGGCAGCGTTATGAGTATCCAAAAGATAATAGAACAAGCTTTGCATGATGGTTATTTAACACCAGCAATGGAAACCGAGGTTGGTCGAATTTGCGACACTGCAGCGGAACTTTCCATTGAAGATTACATGGCACTCGACAAGTTGATGGGGGCACTCTTAACAGGAGAAGTTGTAGCAGTACCGCGTAAGCAATTCATCAATGTAATGGAAGAATTAGTGCTGACCGAAGCGATCGCGCGAGTAGCAGAAATTCAAGTGACAAGCGTACATACTATCGATGTCGGTGATATTGCCGCTTATGCATTAAATCGTCTTCCCCCGCTTTATGCCACGACCGAAGAAGGTGCTAAATACCAAAGCCAAAGAGCAAGTGAAGAACTACAAGATTTAATTCGCGAGCAAGTCAGCGCGGCGATCGCCCGCAGTCTCGATCAACCCCATTTCTTCCCCGAACGGCAAGCTATCAGCAAAAGTACAGGAAACGAAGTCCTCAAACAAGTCAGTAGCCTCCTACAAGCGTACGCGCCTAATTTTGAAGAACAAACAGCTACAGACCATGAGGTATCTTAATCACTCTCAGAGAAAAAATTTAATAAAGATTTACCAGTTTTTCACGCATTTTTTCTCATACCTCAGGCACATTATAGCTAGGAGTTCAGTCATATTCTTTGGTATCTGACTTGTTGTCGCAAGCTGATTGCCGAGATTTGTGATTTAGCAAAAATAGTGTGGCGTGAGGAATAGTGATGCTAGAGAAACTGATATTAGCGGTCACAGCTACGTTTTGCCTTAATTTGTTTTTGGGAGTACGTTTGCCAAACAAGACCGTTACCTATCCAAGTTACCGTATAGGAGAAACCCCAACGCGTTTAGTTAATGCCCCAAATCGTACAAAAATACCTCCATTACCTGCGGCTTCGATTCCGTGGTAGCTATCTTGAAGAAGAGGTCAGAGAAATAGAAAAACTTCACATTCTATAAAGTCTGTGGTGCAGCTAAAAAAAGATTATCTGACCCCTGACCTCTGATCCCCGAGCCCTAATTCCTGACCCCTCTAGTGAGCCAGTGATAAATCTGGCACTCAGGCAAGGAACTTCCCTGCAACTGTGGTGTCTAATAATGAGGGAAGTGTCGAGCCAGTGGCTTTTATGAGTCAATCAATTCCTGTAAGCTGGTCATCTGTTGAGGCAAATATTCCTCAAACACCAGTGCAAGTAGACAGCTTATCTAACTACGATTTAATCTTGCGTTGTCAAGCTGGGCTACGTCCAGAACGAAATGCATTTGCTGAATTGTTACGTCGGTATCAATCCCATGTTGATAAGGTTTTATACCATCTGGCTCCCGACTGGCAAGATCGAGCAGATTTAGCTCAAGAAGTTTGGATTCGAGTTTATCGCAACATCAAGCGCTTAAACGATCCAGTGAAATTTCGAGGTTGGCTGAGTCGGATTGCAACAAACTTATTCTACGACGAGCTACGCAAACGCAAGCGCAATTCTAGCCCGTTATCGTTGGACGCTCCCCGTGCAGTGGAAGATGGAGATATGGATTGGGAAATTGCCGGAGATCATCCCAGCCCTGATGAAGAGTTAACAACACGGGAGTTTTACGAACAACTCCAAGAGGCGATCGCTGACTTACCAGAAGTTTTCCGCACAACAATCGTACTGCGGGAAATCGAAGGCATGGCGTATGAAGACATTGCCGAAATTACTGGTGTTTCCTTGGGTACTGTTAAGTCTCGAATCGCGCGGGCGCGTTCCCGATTACAGTCACAACTTCAACAATATTTAGATGGTTAAGGATTCTTGACTTGATGAAGATAAGTAAAAAAGCAGCGGAGGATTATGTCTTAAAGAAGATTCTCAAAACCTTAGATTTTTGAAGATTATTAGAAGTAGCAGTTAACTAGCATGAATAGTTGGCTCGTTGCCCCAATCACATTTGGTAGTAGTGTTAAAATGACGTCTGAGATCAAGTTGCCACGTGAGCAATCCCAAAAAGGGAATTTGCCAGCAATACACACTGGTTATGCTAAACCAACAGGTGTTATGGATAGATGTCAGCGCGACCGTTTCGAGTTATTAAGTGCTTTTCTCGATGGTGAAGTCACAGCAGCAGAACGGCAGCAAGTAGAAGAATGGCTGGCGAACGACGTAGAAATGCAACGTTTATACGCCAGATTGCTCAAGTTACGTCAAAGTATACGAACGCTACCAACACCGACCGAACATGAGCCAGTAGAACAAACTGTGCAGCAAGTCTTGACTCGGATTGATCGGCGTCGTTCGCGGCGATTAGTCCTCTGGGGAGGAACAGCGATCGCTGCATTATTTGTTGGTGCATTATCTGGTGTATTGACTGGTCGTCCATCACTGCAAGTCGCTCAGTTGCAACCAGTACCTGAAGCCAACGAAACCTTAATGGTGGCTGTAAACAGTCCGGTTATCGAAATTCCCAAAGCAGCCGTCGTTGCTCCAGAACCACATTTTATCAATCAAGCTGACTACCGTCACGAGTAAAATTTAAGTAACTACGAGTGGTTGAATCATCGTTACTTATACAACCACTCCACCAACCATCCGGTAGCAGGTTAGCACCAAAATGATCAACTTGCTTTAATGTCATAAAATACGCCCAAGCAGAAGTAAGAAAAGTTAAATCTAAGTTGTAAGTATCAATTTGCTGGCGATAGTATTCATTTTCTTTGATCGGGCGGTGTGGATTATAGTCTTCTAGCAAATCAAGGTGAGTTAATATTTCTGCATCAGCAAACGAAAGCACAAACCCTTGTACGCGATTCTCACCCGCAGTCATCGCCGGATAACCAAAAGGAAGATGATAAAGCTGACCAAAAGCGATCGCCGGTTTTACCGTCAACACTTTATCCGCACAGTAGCGTTGATAGTTCGTCTCTCCAGGTTTTAGAGTTCCATAAACAAATACATCAACGGGTTTGAGTTTCATCTTACGCTGATTTTCCACTTTCCCCTTTGACGACAGCAGCACCAATAAGATGTGCTAAACGCAATGCTTCCGGCACTTTTCCACAGTTTGTTAAACGTTGTAGTACAGCAAACGTTACTTCAGGACTTGCTACCAGACACTTGAAAGAAAAAGGGTGGATACGGATAAATCGTACCAGCACGTTGTAATATTTGTAGCCTTTGGGCAAATTGCGGTAAATGATTTGGGTTACATCCCAGCCATCTTGCTGCACTTCTCCCCAAACCATCCCTTCAAATCGAGTATCTGCACAAACTACACCAGCAATACTAACTTTTCCGCTTTTGCTAGGGCGGGAAAACGGTGCATCATCAAAACCAACAACACGAATAGTACGACGGCGTCGTCGTAGTAAAGCATCTAAATCCATGCAGTGGATGGGAAACTACAACACTACTTGCAAACAAAAGCTAGCAAAATGATTAGCAATTGGCAACTCAAGTATAGTTGTGACTTTAGCCACCAACCAGAAGCGATCGTGCTGACTGTCGTGTTTATTTATTGCTACATTTTGGAGAGTAGCTTGTGAATACAGCTTTCTAATGAATCGTGTCTTTTCGCCACTGCAACAGTTTTTGATTACCTGGCTGCTGATTTTGATAACTGGTTGGGTAACGCTTAATGCTTTAAGGTTTATTGGAGAACTACTCAGCATTTTGATTACGGCTGGGTTGATTGCATTTTTGCTTAATTATGCGGTTGTAGCTTTGCAATCGTTTATACCTAGAAGTATTGCGGCAATCCTTGTTTACTTGTTAGCTGGAGTCATTGTCGTTATCACTGCTGTGACTTTAGTACCGCCAGTATTCAATCAAGCACGGCAGTTGGTCGTAAATTTACCATCGCTAGTAGCCTCTGCACAACAGCAGTTGACAATGTTTCAAACTTGGAGTGTAGAACACAATTTACCGTTTGATGTTCGGATTTTGACATCACAGTTTCTCGCACGGGCGCAAACTTTAAGCGAAGCGATCGCGACGAAAGGCTTTGGTTTGGTACTGGGAACTTTTAATTGGGTATTAGATTTAATTTTTATTTTAGTGATCTCGTTTTATATGCTCATTGATGGAGAGCGATTGTGGCAAGGTTTAACACGTATTTTTGCACCAACAATCCGTGAAAAGCTAACAGAATCACTTCAACGTAATCTTCAAAGATTTGTTTCGGGTCAGTTATTACTCGGTTTATTTATGGCAGTAACGCTGACACTAGCTTTTTGGACATTGCGCGTGCCATTTTTTCTTGTATTTGCGGTTTTTATTGGTTTTATGGAAGTGATTCCCTTTATTGGGGCAACTTTAGGAATCGCAACGGTAACGATTGTTGTTGCATTTATTGACTGGTGGCTAGCGTTGCAAGTTTTAGCGATCGCGGTAGCATTACAACAAGTCAAAGACAATTTAGTTGCTCCCCGAATTATGGGAAATCTTACAGGTTTATCTCCAGTAATTATTTTTGTGTCTTTACTATTGGGAGCGCAATTCGGTGGATTTCTGGGAGTAATTCTCGCAATTCCTCTCACGGGTGTCATCAAAAGTTTAACAGAAATTGTTTTTGATCCCACACTACCACCCCAAACAGGATCGTTTTTCTATAATCCGCTCGATAGTAGCGATCAAATCTTACTCAAAGTCAGTTCTAGGAATAATGATGATGGCAATTAGTTAATCATTATCAAGAGTTAACGAACTACACTACAGAGGAGGACACTGTGCTATCGTAAGCAATACCCAATAGCCCCGCAAGTGTCCGTAGCGTATACAGAGGATAAATTAAAGAGAGCTTTTGGTAAGATTAGATTAAATTGAGTTTATGTTAGGAATAATTCGTAAAAACAAAGAGCTTCTACGTGTCATTCTTGCTGGATCTATTGTTGTAGTAGGTCTGCTTCACTTTGCAGTACCTGAGATTTTCGTCAGGATTATTCCATTTTTTCTACCTTACCCTTTAGCGTTAGTTTATATTAGTGGAATTTTTGAAATTTTAGGAGGAATTGGGTTACTTGTTCCTACAGTTAGTCGTGCTGCCGCTTGGGGACTAGTCGCACTTTTTATTGCAGTGTTTCCTGCCAATATTAATATGGCAGTTAATCATATTCATATTGATGGCATTCCTGATTCACCTTGGTTTCAAGTTGTGAGATTACCTTTTCAAGCAGTTTTAATTGCGTGGGCATGGTGGTATACAAAGCCTGCAAATGATATTAAAAACCAAGCAGCAATTATCAATTTGTATGAAATAGAAACTTAGGTCATAATACGTATTACTAAAATGGCGATCGCATTCAGCATAGCTGCATTCTTTGGAGTTGGCGAGTAGACCGTGCTAAAGTTAACTTAGAATAATTCTCATCTAGTAATAATCTACCAACTTACTGCCTTAGCCTCGCTATGACCCTGAGCCTCAACCAAGCAAACTGGGATGAATTACATCAGCAGGCTCCCAAACTTCAACTTGACAATTTGGTGTATGATGATTTGGATCACATTACAGGCATACCAGAGTGCATAGGTCGCGGCTCTAATCGCAACATAGAGATATCACCAGGGCTGTGTTTAAGTTTCTATGATTGCGAATACCAGCAGGACTTGATAGTGAACGCACCTGTTCACGAGCATGATATCCAAATTGTCTACACGCGCTCGTTTGCTCCTCTTTCTGGATTTGATAACACGAGTATTGAGTTTTTGGGAGTGAAGAGCGATCGCTCTTGGAGATTGTGCAGCAGTTCCTTTGTTCTGAAGCGTATTACAATAAGAGCCAAACCTAGCTGAAATTCCATTTCCATGAACGCTCTTACCGTTGACATTAAATCAGTCATTGACTTGACCGATGAGCAGTTCTACCAGCTTTGTCAGCGCAATCAAGATTTGCGGTTTGAGCGCACAGCCCAAGGAGAACTGATTATTATGCCGTCCGCCGGAGGGGAAACAGGAAATCGTAACGGTCGGCTTACCCAGCAATTATTTAACTGGACTGATGTTAATGCAACTGGCATTGCTTTCGACTCTTCAACGGGTTTTAAGTTACCCAATGGAGCCAACCGCTCTCCCGATGCAGCCTGGTTAACCTTGGAGCGCTGGAACACACTCACGCCTGAACAGCAAGAGAAGTTTATTCCGCTTTGTCCCGATTTTGTTGTGGAGTTGATATCTCCCAGTGATTCGCTGTCTACAACACAAGCCAAGATGCAGGAATATATTGATAATGGTGCGCGTTTGGGCTGGCTGTTAAACCGCAAGGCGAAGCAAGTTGAAGTTTATCGTTCGGGCAAGGCAGTTGAAGTATGCCAAGCACCTGCAACGCTTTCGGGGGAAGATGTTCTTCCTGGCTTCACCTTGAATCTGGCTCCAATTTGGTAGCACAAGTGCTTGCCAGTGAGCTTTTTGAGTTGAGTCAAGAGAGAGGAGCGATTTTAAGATTCACGAAACTTGAGACAGCGTCGTAAAAACTGTTGAGGAATTTCGATATTTCCACCAAAATGAAGGTGAAGGTAAGACGCATGAACTTGATACGCTTGCCATCCTTCCAAGGTTCTAAAACTGGAGTTATATCTTTGCAGTTCAAATAAAGGTGCTGTAGATGTTTGATTGAGCCGCGATCGATGAAATTCGTGCCCCCAAATTATTGTACCAGTCTTAAACAGTGGACTTTGTAAGACATTTGCTTGGCGATAACCGAGTGTTAAGCGAGAATCCATAATTGCTGTTGCAGGAATGACTCCTACCATTGACCAAGATTTATGCTCAAAATCGACGATCGCTTGTGACAAATACATTAATCCACCACATTCCGCATAGGTAGGCATTCCCTGCTCGATCGCTTTTTTTACTGCTACCCGTGCTGAATAGTTTTCTGCTAGTTGTTGGGCAAATACTTCAGGAAAGCCACCACCGAAATATAATCCGTGAATGTTTTCTGGTAAGTCAGGATCAGTTAATGGACTCCAATAAACGATCTCTGCACCCAGTTGTGCCAGAATTTCTAGATTATCTAGGTAGTAGAAACTAAAAGCGCGATCGCGTGCCACTGCTATTCTGAGTGAAGTACCAGGGGTAGCACTTGCGATCTTTTCTTCATCTTCTGTGGTTACGCTAAAGCTACTCACTCGTTTCAAAAGTGGTAATAGCTGTTCCCAGTCAAAACAGGTTTCTCCAAGTTGTGCAAATTTATCGATCAATTGATCGAGTTGCGTCATTTCTGCGGTGGGAACTAAACCTAAGTGACGATCGGGAATCGTTAAATCATCTGAACGGTGAAGAACACCAAGAATTGGTAACTGTATTGATTCGAGAGCTTCTTTTAAAAGTTGCAAATGGCGATCACTACCAACGCGGTTTAGCACAACTCCGGCAATTTTGACGCGCGGATCGAACGAACGATAACCGTGGGCGATCGCTGCGACAGATCGTGACAATCGACTACAGTCAATCACAAGTACAACTGGTAATTCTAATAACCGTGCAATATGTGCTGTACTTGCTGTGTCATCAATACCTGTAGCACCATCAAATAAGCCCATGACACCTTCTATCAGCGCACAATCAACTCCTTGACTGTGACGTTTAAAAGACTGTTTTATATAAGTGCCATTAGTCAATATTGGATCTAAATTTCGGCACGCGCGTTTTGTTGCATACTGATGAAACATCGGGTCGATATAATCGGGTCCAACCTTAAAAGATTGTACTTGTCGTTGTCGGCACAGATAAGCAAGCAACATCAGAGTGACCGTTGTTTTACCAACGCCGCTACGTTCTCCAGCGATAATTAATGCCATTTGTAAATAAGAGAGCAGAAGTGTAGAGGAAGGAGAGGGGAATTATTTACAGTTCCCATTTAGTGAGATGGCATAAACAGCTAAAGGTTGGTAAGCAACAAAAAGAAGTGTAGTACTCAAGTGATAAAAGTCCTTATCGCACCTCTTAATATCCTACCCGTGAGTTATTTTATCTGTGCGAACTGAAAAAAGTAGATCGTTTTGTTACAAAACTGTGACATTTTGGCTACATTACAATGTTTTTGTCACGAATTTATGACATTTTGATCCCCAAAAGGCTGATTGATGCGTAGAATTACTCAAAGCCACCTTGAGTCCCCCTTGATCCCTAAAGAGGATTTGCGGCTTAATAGTTATTAACAAGCGATCCCCACGATCCCAAAAAAAATGCTGTTAAGCACACTTAGGATTGTTCAGGATACGCCAACAAGAGCCGTTCAAGAAGCTAAATGCATAACAAAACATTCAGATGCCCTCACCAGTCAAACCTGATTGCAGCCATTCTGGCACTGGATGTTACCGACAGAACGGAGTTTTTGTCCGGCAACAGAATAATTGATTCAAATTACCGGAGACAAAATTCATGGCTAAAGAACGCCCACCTTTAGATGAGATGACCTTGCGACAACTCAGAAGAGTTGCCAGTGAATACGGTGTCTCGCGTTATAGCCGAATGCGGAAGGCGCAACTGCTAGCGGCAATTCAACAAATCGAGCGCACAAAAGTTTCTGTTGTTCCAACTCGTACACTGGAGGCACAAGAAGCAGTGGAAGCAGCTAAATTTGAATTAGGTCAAGATGACCGTACAGGTGGCTCCCTAGCTGATGTAGATGAAGGTTTAGCCGAATTACCTGATGGTTATGGCGAAAGTCGGATTGTGTTACTGCCTCGCGATCCGCAATGGGCATACACATATTGGGATATCCCCAACGATCATAAAGAAGATTTGCGCAAACAAGGCGGACAACAGCTAGCACTGCGCATTTATGACGTCACAGACATTAACATCGATTACCAAAGCCCGCACAGCATTCAAGAATATCCTTGCGATGAGTTAGCGCGGGAATGGTATTTACCAATTCCTGTTAGCGATCGCGACTACGTTGTCGATATTGGTTATCGCTGTGCTGACGGTCGTTGGTTAGTTTTAGCACGTTCTGCACCTGTTCACGTGCCACCAGTTTACCCTAGCGACTGGATTGAAGACCATTTCATCACTGTCAGCTTTGAGGAAGATCTGCGCGGTAAAACGGTCTACGAACTTGTACCCCCAACCAAGCGCATGGTAACCGCTGGAGTTCAACACGACAGCAATCTGATCTACGATGAGATCTTTGGTATGGCTCAAGGTGTTGAAGCGCAAAGAGTGGCAGGTTCGCTCTATGGCTCAATGCAGCAAGTACCAGGTTCTGCGCAGATGGTTGGTGTAGAGTCAATTAGTTCGTATGTCACTGCCTCTGGAATGGGTATGTGGGCTGTACCAACAATGTCTGGTGTAGGAATGTCGGGTGTTGGCTTCTCAGCTTCGGCAATTCCAATGCGCCCGCGTCAGTTCTGGTTAATCGCAGATGCCGAGTTGATTGTTTATGGTGCAACCGAACCAGATGCTACTGTAACAATTGGTGGACGTCCGATCAAGCTTAATCCTGATGGTACATTCCGCTTCCAGATGTCCTTCCAGGATGGTTTAATCGACTATCCGATTATGGCGGTAGCTGCTGACGGCGAGCAAACACGCTCCATTCATATGAAGTTCACCCGCGAAACGCCATCGCGGAATACGAATACAAAAGAAGAAGCGGTTCCAGAGTGGTTTGCTTAAAGCATTATCTGCCACACTGATAAATAGATTACAAAATCCCTCGACAATTGTCGGGGGTTTCTTTTCGCTAAAGATTATGACACCTGAAGAAATTGCAAGTACGCTTACGGAAATTTTTGAGCCAGCAACGGTACAAGCGATCGCGCCTGGTTCGTGGCAAGTTGAAACTTCTAAATTCCGTTTGTTGGTACTTTTATCTGACGATCAATCGTGGTTGCGGCTTTTACTACCAATTATGTCTGCTGAAGCGGCACAACCTTTTATAGAACAATTGTTGGCTGCCAATTTTGATGATACCCAAGAAGTGCGCTACGCGCTGCAACAAGGTGTTGTTTGGGGTGTGTTTCAGCACAGAACGGAAAGTTTGGTGAGGACTGATTTAGCAGATGCGATCGCGCGTTTAGTTTCGTTATACCAAGCTGGACTTAATGATGTCTTTTCACAATTAGTAGAAAATCGCATGCGTCAAATTATCCTTGCGGCAAAACAGCAAGGATTAACGCTTGAATCAACCTTACAAAATCTTGATCGCTTTTACGAAGAAGGAATTTTAGGTGATATGGAACAAAGCGCGCGATCGCGCGAGGAAACATTAACAGCATGGCGACGACAGCTAGAACGCTTGTGGCAAGAAGTTGAGTAAATTTAGAAGGTAAATGATTAATCCTGCTTTTCCAATTAGAAATTTTGTTGTACTAATTTATACTAATCACATAAATGGGCTTTAATTAACTGACATCAATTCAGGAGCAATCTAATACTCAATACTTTTTGCTCAATTACTCAGGTTTTGCTGCTGGTGCAGAAACACCAATACACGCTGCTGCTAACTCAGGGTGAACTTTAGGATCAATTCTGACTCCCCTACTGCTGAAGTCAACGCAAGTTTTAACTAGAGTAAGACTCGTGTCAAGACGACGTTGTTTTACAATTTCATCTGTAAGACGGCGACAATTTCCTCCTACTTTTCCTCCTAAAGGAATCATCAAAGAGAATGTAGCACCATATACCTCACGCTCTCTACTTAGCGAACTCATGTAGCCATTAAGTGCAACACTAGGTGTGCTACAGCTAATTCCTGGACCAAAGTTATACTCACCAATAGTTTGATTCAGAATTCCTACATTCTGCACAGAGCCAGTATTGATTTGAGAAGTTTCAGCATTGTTGTTTTGAGCATTATCAAGCTGAAAGCTACTATTCAAATTTTTGGCATCTTTACTATAATACGTGACCGATTGATTCTCACTTGCAAATACTGGATGCGATAGTAATAACATTGCTGCTGTACACAAGTAGATATAACGCTTCATTTTTCCTCCTAATTATCAAAGAGAAAGTCCGAGGTGCACCTCGGATCTTCCTCCACTGCTTTGAGCTAATTAGAAGTTAGTGAAAGCAGTTGTTCTGTGTTCATGGCTAGTGTTACCAAAGTGGCTGCTGGTGTAACCATTAGCTTTATTTTCTACTAAGTAAGTACCAGCACTGAGATAACCAGAAGTAGCATTGACATCCTCAAAAGAAAAACCGCTCTGATCGAATTTGATATTAGAGTAGTCCTTGTCGGCGTAGGCAAAAGAAGCTTCAAACCCTTTACGAACTTCGTAGGAGCTAATATTAATATGGCTATTACCATAACTCCAGCCATCAGTGTACTTATTAGAAACTCCAACTTCACCAGCAAAAGCAGCGAAGGGGGAAAGAGCTACAGCTAATGTGGGTAGAACTACAGCGAACTTTTTCAACATAAATACCTCTTTTGATAGTTGCGTATTAGGTGGAGCAGTTGTTATCTGCATGACCTTAGTATCAGTCAAATTACTGAGTTAGTAAAGATACAACTCTACTTCTTGGTATTTTTTTTACATACAAGTAAGAATTTACACTGATGCCAAGACCCCAAAGTACTACAAAATATTGGCAAAATACAGTTTTTTTCAGAGTATGTTGTAAACATAAAGTTGAAAGAGAATTCAGTATTGCTAGAAGCACTTGAGAAAAAACAACTATTTTTTTAAGCATTTCTACGTAAATTCTCGGTTGACTGCTGATACTTGATTTACTCCTGTAGATAAAGGAAAGCAAGACTAATAAACTTTTAAACTCAAAAGCATTCTTGTACAAAACTATTGAGCCTAACTTATGGACGTTGTTAAAATCCTCAAACAGGACTATCAACGGTTTCCCGTGAATCAGACGTACAGCATCTACGCGCAAGATGTGTACTTCAAAGATCCCTTAAATGAATTTCGTGGCGTTGAGCGCTACAAAGCAATGATCGGTTTTATCGAAACATGGTTCATTGCGCCCAAAATGGACTTACACGATATCCGTCGTGAGGGAGACACGATTAAAACCGAGTGGACTTTAAGTTGGAACACTCCTGTACCCTGGAAACCTCGAATTACGATTCCTGGTTGGAGTGAGTTGCGCGTCAATCAACAGGACATTATTACTTCTCATGTCGATTATTGGAAATGTTCGCGCCTCGACGTGATTAAACAGCACCTATTTCCTACCAAGAATAGATAGAGTAAAGAAATATAAACATTGCTTAGACAGGACAAAAGTATTCATGCGTGTAATTCTAATGACAGGCAAAGGAGGAGTCGGAAAAACCTCTGTTGCTGCGGCTACTGGACTTCGTTGCGCAGAGTTAGGCTATCGCACACTCGTTTTGAGTACCGATCCAGCACATTCACTTGCAGATAGTTTTGACTTAGAACTCGGACACGATCCGCGACAAGTCCGCCCAAACCTCTGGGGAGCCGAATTAGACGCATTATTAGAACTAGAAGGTAACTGGGGAGCCGTTAAGCGCTATATTACTCAAGTTTTACAAGCACGAGGACTCGACGGAGTACAAGCTGAGGAACTCGCAATTTTGCCTGGAATGGATGAAATTTTCGGCTTGGTACGCATGAAGCGCCACTACGATGAAGGCGAGTTCGATGTCTTGATTATCGACTCGGCTCCAACTGGTACTGCTTTGCGTTTATTGAGTTTACCCGAAGTTAGCGGCTGGTATATGCGACGGTTCTACAAGCCATTACAAAAGATGTCTGTAGCGTTAAGACCGCTTGTAGAGCCTTTATTTCGACCGATCGCAGGATTTTCTTTGCCTGACAAAGAAGTTATGGATGCACCGTATGAATTTTACGAGCAAATCGAAGCCTTAGAAAAAGTCTTAACCGATAATATGCAAACTTCGGTGCGCTTGGTAACAAATCCAGAAAAGATGGTATTAAAAGAATCGCTACGCGCTCATGCTTATTTAAGTTTGTATAATGTAGCAACAGATTTAGTCGTTGCAAATCGCATTATTCCTGAAGAAGTTCAAGATCCTTTCTTTCAAAGATGGAAAGAAAATCAACAGCAATATCGCCAAGAAATTTATGAAAATTTCCGTCCGTTACCTGTAAAGGAAGTCCCTTTATATTCTGAAGAAATGTGCGGTTTAGCAGCTTTAGAGCGACTTAAAGATACGCTTTATAAAGACGAAGACCCGACGCAAGTTTATTACAAAGAAACGACTGTACGCGTTGTTCAAGATAACAATCAGTACAGCTTAGAGCTTTATTTACCAGGAATTGCTAAAGATAATGTTCAATTAAGCAAAACTGGGGATGAATTAAATATTACCATCGGTAATCATCGGCGTAACTTGGTATTACCGCAAGCTTTAGCCGCATTGCAGCCAGCAGGTGCCAAGATGGAGGATGATTATTTAAAGATTCGTTTTGCTGATGGTGTAAGGGCTTAGCAACTAAAGTTGCAGCTAAATAAACTAAAGTCTGTGAACGCAGACTAACTATTGTATAAGGTAAATATTGCTCTTCTAACACCTGTCAATGTATCACTTCTCCCCCAATTTTGGGGGAGACTGTAAGAGGGCAAAATTTGCCAAAGTGCGATCGCACAAACATTCAAGATGAACTCCTAACCGGAAAAGCGCGTCAGCTTCATGTAGTGATGTGCAAGTGACACAAGGATATTGGCGTTGTGGATTTGACAACCCAGAAGAGTTACTAGCAGACTATGGATGGAAAGCAAAGGTCATTCAACCTGGAGATGACGGCGCATATTTTGGGCGCTATACTCGTAAATTGCCACCTCGTGATGTTCCCAATGTCGAACGGGTATTTCTTGTAACGGCGCAGAGACTTCCTCAGTAAACTTAATGTCCTTATTCTATATCTAAGTTCTAATCTGTACTGGCATAATCAAATAAGTCATTTTTACACCACTCAAAGGCGTTAAAATCACTGGGCTGGTGGGCGTGTTAATCTGCATTTGAATTTCTGAACTGGGGAGTGCTTTTAAGCCATCAACTAGATATTTAATATTAAAGGCAATATCAATACTGTCGCCAGAAATTTGCGCAGCCATTGATTCTCTACCACTACCAATATCTTGCGCATCAACCGACAAAGCTAATTCTTGTCTTGAGCTATCGAGTGTAAACTTAACAATATTATTTTTCTGGTCTGCTAAGACTGCAATGCGTTCGATCGCACTGAGTAAATATTTGCGTTCGAGTGTGACTTGAATTTCAAATTGACGGGGAATCAGTTGACGATAAGCAGGATACTGTCCTTCCAAAGTACGGCTGGTTAGCCTTTGATTTTCCCATTCAAAAACAATTTGTCCGCGATCGCAATACAACGCCAGTGATTCACTTTGATCGCGCATTCCTAGCATCCTTTCTAGTTCGCGCAAAGCCTTTGCTGGTACTGTTACCTCTAATCGCGTTGTCTCAGCTTCTACTGAAGCATTTTCATTAATTGTTTGTACAACTGCCAAACGATGACCGTCCGTAGATGCAAATTCTAGAGTATCTTGTTCTAAAGTCAGATGTAGTCCAGATAGTATTTGTTTCGTTTCATCTGCACTCGTTGCAAACAAAGAACCGCGTAGCCCTTCGGTTAAAGCTTCTGCTGGAAGATAAATCGTTTCACCTTCGACAACAGGTAATTCGGGAAATTCTTCAACTCCCATACCCCGCACTTGATATTTTCCCGAAGTCGATGTGATCGTCGCGCTTAACGGCGTATCGCCTTCATCATCAATCGTCAATTCTCCTTGTGGCATTCGAGAGATAATGTCATTGAGTAACTTTGCTGGAAGGGCAATTTCTCCACCAGTTTCGACTTGTGCAGCAAAGCTAGTCCGAATTCCTAAGCTAAGATCGAACGCAGTTAAACTAACCTGTCCTTGTTGCGCGTCTGCGGTTAAGAGGACGTTTGCCAAAATCGGATGCGTTGGACGTGAAGGAACCGCCCGACTTACGAGTGACAAGTTTGTACTGATATCACTTTGGTTGCAAACGAATTTCATTGATGTATCCAGCAGTTACTTGCGATCGCGTTATGGTCAAAACCAGCTTAGAGGAACTATCGTAACACTTGCTTTTGACATTTGCTGCAAACTATCTACTACGAAGTGTATTTATTATTTTTCTATAGTAGTAGTAGGCTCTGTGGAAATTGTGGAAAAAGTCAAAAAAATCTTTGCCTATCTCCGTTTTCACGGTTTAAGGTTGTGGAAAACTTGTGGAAAAAGCCCCGAGTTATTCACACAGTATTTATACTTAGTTAAGTTTTCCCCTAAATACCCTGTAGTTTTCCACAGACTTCCCCAAAGTTTTCCCCAGAAAGTTAAAAGTTTTTCACAAGGCAATCTTTTCTTAAATGTTCTTTAAGCTAAATTTAAGCCGAAATGCATTGAGATAATTAATACTACTTACACTTCTGTTTTGATTTAATAGTCAGAGCAATATATTACTAAAAGAAGTTGATAAGTCTCTACAGTACTATCACTGAACTCAACTTAGGTCAACAATTGAATATACAAGATTATCAGTAAGATTGCGATTATAGAAAAAATAATATTCAGTTAATCTAAAAAAAAACTATAATTAGTAGCTAAAACTGATTTGTACCTTAATTACTCTTAAATTTAATAAACCAGAAAAATATATACTATCAATCAATCACGAATTACTGAAAATATGTTCGTATCCGAGCGGATCTTATCATTATCTACAAATACAAAAGTTACCCCAGGAAAAAGACTAAGCTCTCAACAACAAACAGCTTTAGGCATAGTTGCACGTCTTCATGGAAAACGCGATGTAGTATTAGCAATTGATTTAACTGAAAGTGTAGGCATTAATAATGAAGGTCGTATTCGATTAAAGCAAATTATTGAGGATAGTTTAAAACCAGGAGATTCAGTATATATTGTTCCTTTTGCAGCAGAAGTAACTCAACTACACGGACTATCTGATGTATATCCTTTAGGATCACCAATTGAATTTAGTAACAATCAAGAAAGTTTTGACAAGATTATTCAAAAAATTCCATTATCAGCAGATTTAAAGTTACAAAATACAGATATTCAACGAGCAGAGCTCACTATATATCAAGGCTTAGCTCAGCTTAATCAAAATCGTCTTCAACAAAATCAACCGATTAAAGCACAATCAGTTGTTTGGGTTACCGATGCTCCTTTACTAGCAAAGTCTGGAAACGATTGGATTGAAACGCCAGTCAATAGTCCTTTTCGAGTAGCAGATTCTTCTCAAAGTAAAGAACGACAAGCATGGATCAATATTTTACCTTTAAAGAAAAGAGAGCTAACAATTGAAAACTCAGCGTCTCAGCAATATAAATTAGCGGTTGTTGATATAGAACCGACTGTGCAAGAATTTTGCACAATTGCACCAAATAACCAAGAATTTTGTAAAGTTAACTCTTACTTGTTAGGGCAATTGTGGCTACCTTTTCTTATAGCCATCTTAGGAATAACTTCTATTTCATTTTTAGTTAATTATCTTGTAAATTTACGTAAAAAATGGCGTATTTTAGTTTCTACAGATTTAGAAGAATATGAGGAGGAATGCTGCCCTTTATTACCTGGAAAATCTTTAGCTATAGGACAAGGTGATTCTAATTGTATTGATGAAATCGATTGTCCTGGTTCAGAGGTAAGAGCTTACTTAGAACGTGAAGGTAATCTGCTTTATTTAGTACCGACTCAGTTAGCACCAATTGAGTGGGAAGGTAAAGAAGTTAATAAAAAAACTCGTTTAAAGTGTAGCTTAATTAAACTAAATTGCCCAAGTGATAAACACGGAGATTTTTATATCAATATTCAAGTTAAAAGATAGTTTATAAAATTAAAGCTAACTATGTTGTATAGTAATCAATTTTTTATGAATGAACGGCAATACCAAGGTATAAACCGTACTATTTGTATTGGTTTAGGTGGTACTGGTAGAGATGTTCTAATGCGTATTCGTAGACTTATTGTAGACCGCTATAAAAATTTAGATAATTTACCGGTAGTTAGTTTTGTTCATATAGATACTGACAAAGAAGCAACACAATCAGTTAGTTTGCGTGCAGGAAATGTTTATCAGGGTGTTGACTTAGGTTTTCAAGATGCAGAAAAAGCCAATGCTACAATGACTGCTACACAAGTTACAGAACTAGTTCAAGGATTAGAACAGTGCAATCTCATTGGCGATCAGCCTAGTCCCTATAAACATATTGCTAAGTGGTTTCCACCCCAACTTTTAAGGAATATTAAAGTAATCGACCAGGGAGCAAAAGGCATTAGACCTATTGGAAGATTATCATTTTTTCATAACTACTTAAAAATTAAGCAAACAATTGAAGTTGCTGAACAACGTACGCGAGGACACGAACAAGAGTTACTACGAAAATTTGGTTTAATTGTCGATCCTGGATTAAATATTGTTGTTGTTGGTTCGCTGTGTGGTGGTACAGGTAGCGGTACTTTTTTAGATATGGCATATAGCCTGAGATATTCCTATCCTGAAGTTAAGCAACTTATTGGATATTTGGTGATTAGTCCAGAATTGTATGGTAACACGCCAAATATGTGTGCTAATACTTATGCAGCGCTGATGGAGCTTGATTATTATTCAAGTCCAGGCACAACATTTGAAGCTTGTTACGATCAACGATATCACATTAATATACAAGACAAACGCCCGCCATTTGATTATACTTACTTAGTTTCTAAATTTACAGAACAAGGTAACTATGTTATCGATAAACAGCGGAAACTCTGTAATGTAATTGCTAATAAAATCGCCTTAGACTTTTCAAGTGAGTTAGCTCCTGTTGTTAAAGGGATGCGCGATAATTTTGCTCAACATCTTATTCAAGAAGACGATCATCCTCGTCCTAACACTCAAAATTATTTAACTTTTGGCTTAGCTGCTATTTATTTCCCACGCGATCGCATCTCACAAATTACAGTGACACGCATCAGTAATAAACTCGTTAACTTTTGGTTACAAGGTGAGGGACAAAGCCCAGATCCACTAAAACTATTAGAACAGTTTTTCATCGAGTATCATTGGCATAATAGCTTAGAGCAAAAAAATAGCATAATTGCTAAGTTAGAAGACTCAACACTTGAGAATGAAAAAAAAATTAATGCTTTGATGAGCGCCTGGAGATCAAAGTTAGAAAATAAAATTGCCGAGTGTAAAACAAAAGAAGACCGTTCGAGCTTGCTGCGTCAGCTTCAAAGAGACTTTCGCGAACAATTTTATAAAATAAAATCAGGAGATACAGACACTAATCGGGGAGTGTGGTTAACAAAAGTTATTAAAGAAAGAGCCAGTTTAACTACAAAACTCTGCAACGACATTGATAGTTATTTATATAGCTTGCTTCAACCTAGTAACCAATACTTCTCAATTATAAATAGTCGAAATTGGCTCGATGCAATTCAGTCTGAATTAAATACTTATCAATATGAAATCGAATCAAAAATTAAAAGCCTCACTGGTGGTAGTACCTTAGAACAATTAGAAAAAAAGTGGTTACAAACTAATAAAATAGTTCAGGATATAGAAGAAGAATTTAGACTGATATTTAATACTAAAAATAGTCGCGTTCAAGATGAAGCAAGAAAGGCAGTAAAAGAGACAGAAACAGCAATCAAACAAAATTTTAACTTATCTGTAGCACTAGAAGCTTTAGAAGTGGTCAAAGTCCTACAGCATCACGTACAAGCAAAAGCAAATCAACTTACTTTATTAAGCCGCTCAGTAGAAGATTTAAAAAGTCACTACGAAAAATATCAAATCAAGCTGAAACAATCAAATTCGGATGAAATGAGCGGTGAGGAAATCTTCTCTGAAGAAGATATAGAAAGTTGTTATGAAGCTTTACTACCATTAAGAGAATATCGTGCTCAATCGATTCAAATTACTCAAAAGATTTTAGAGTCTATCGGTGAAGGACAATCTTTAGCAATTCTTCTCGCACAAAGCCATATTAGTACAGAGCAACTAAGACATGAAATTGACAATAGAGTAAATCAATTGTTTGGGTCGCGGAGTGCAGATACTGTACAATCAGTTATCAAGCGCTTCAATGAGAAGTATCCTGCTTCAGAACGTGCAGTGCGCCTTGGGCAAATTATTCGCGAAGCACAACCACTACTACCACTTAATTTGACTGCGCCATACTTTCATAGCAGTTCCGCTAAAAAAAGCCAACTGATTGGTTTTAAAGATACAGATGAGCCAGAAGTTAAGCATTTTCATGAGATATTGACTAGCAAACTAGGAATTCCTGACAATGAACTTAAGTCTACTCAGCATGAAGACAAAGTTTTATTAATTACTGAATATGCTGCTTTTCCACTTAGATTGATTGATGGTTTAGAAAATTTAAGAAACCATTATATAAGACAGAAAAATCAACTTGGAAATGTGTCATTACATAATCACAGAAGTCAAGGATTTATAGATATTATTCCACCACCAGTAAAAAAAATGCTGGAATTACAAGATATTTTTTATCCTTGTCTTGCTTTGAATCTAATTCAAACTAATCCAGAGACTCAGGAACTTGAATTTCAATACTTCGATAATTTAAGAGGAGAGTACTATACTGCTTCGCTCAACTCATCTTGGAAAAAAGCTTTACAGGAATTAAGCGAGCATAACAATAAAACAAAAGCACTACAAGATCTACTTGATAACGTTATTTCACAAATTGAACATCAACCTAATAGATGGCAAGAATGTTATTTACCGCAACTACGTAAATTTGTGCAACAGGTTGATAATTTACCAGATAGCCACGAAAACTATCCTTATCGTTTGAGTGTTGTTGGTTCGCAGGGAAATGATTCTACAACAGCAAAAGAAGGAGTCATTAACCGTTTCCAAGCGCGAATGCAGGAAAAACTTATGACTAGGATAGTATCTAATAACAACACTAATAGCGCGATCGCATCCAGTCAAAAAGTATTGACAGGTGAAGTTTTAGTGCTTGAGCCTGCTGTTGATATTGAAGACAATAGAACAAAACGCCGTATCGAGATAGAACGTCTGAAGCAAGATCTTGCTGATGGTATTCTAACGCCAGAAGAATACCAGCAAGAGCATCAACAAATCATTGCTAAATATCCCTTGTGCTAGTGAACAGGGTGGGTAAGACCCACTCTATTTAATTTTGTCATTAACTTTTTTATGGAAAGTTTTATATCTTCTCTATCACCAACGCTATTATTAAGTGTATTTTTAGCTGTTGTATTACCCTCTATAGCTGCTATTATTTTACGCTCAAATCTTTATAGCAAACTTGTCTTTTTAGAAAGTCGTGTTAGAAGACTTATTAACCGCACTCAACGTGGAGATCAGCCAGAAATCATTAAAGAATTAGAACTTCGATTTAAAGAAGCTAGTGTGGATATTGATCAAGTTAATACAGTAGCTTTAATCGAACAAGTTTATAGCCAGCAGAAAATTGGTATTTTTTCTTACGATCAAATTGAATATTTTTGTAGGGTTCTACCTAATTTACTTTTAGCATTTGGCTTGCTTGGTACTTTTTTAGGTATTACCTTGAACCTAAATCAGTTGAGTCAGATGCTTACAAATGTTGCACAAGTAGATAACATAGAGAATTTATTAAATAAGCTACAGCAACCTCTACAAGCAATGAGTATCGCTTTCGCTACTAGTTTAACTGGAATACTCTTTAGTGCTTTAATAACAACATTTAATTTAATTAAAAATACTAGTGTAGCTAAATATAAATTAGTTTGCTCAATTGAAGACTATTTGGACAATATTTATCAATCTGAAATTCAAGGAAATCATCGATTAGATAAAGCTGTAGATCGATTAGTGTTTGAGTTTAAAGACTTTTTAGGTAGGTTTGGTACAACAGTACGTGATGCAGTAGAATCATCACTTGGAGCAAAGATTCAAGAAATTGTGGATGTTAATAAACAAGCTAACGAACTTGCTTATCGCGTGTATAGTGGATTTCAAGAATCATCTGGTACTTTTGCAAAAAGTGTTGATGATCTACAAGCCACCACAATTAAGTTTGCAGAAATAGCACAAGTATTTGAGCGCAGTAATTTTGCGCAACTTCTCGCCGATGCTACAAAAGATTTGTATGGTATACAGAAAAAGTTTAATAACTCAACTGAAGTTTTATCTCAGTCTGTATCAGTAATTGAATCAGCCGTAATTGAGGTAGTAAATTCTAATCGTCAAGTCCAAAATATAGCTAATCAAATTAACAACCACAACCAAAACACAGTTCAAGCTTTAGAACTACATCGTAGTAACCAGCAATCTTTAAAGGAGATTATACCTTGTTTACATCAAGGTGGTGAAAAACTGCGATTTGCTGTAGAAATACTTGATAAACTTCAACAAAAAACTTTAGATAAAGCAGATAGCTTTGAACTTGTAGAAATTGAACTAAAAACTTTAGCTGAATCACTCAATAAATATAATCAAGTAGTAGCCGTTGGTTTAAAAAATTTGAGCGATCGCCTAGTTACGAGTATTAGCAATCAATCGATCAATCAACAACAACAAATGCAAATTATTGTAGAATACTTAGCACAGCTTATAAAGCAATTCAGTGATTCTAAGCAAGAAAGCTATCGCTTGAATAAACTTTTAGAAAAACATTTTATAGCAGATGAAACTTTTAAACAATATATTACCAACACCGCTAAATAAAATCATTATCTACTTAAAAAAAGATGCGGTATTCTCGTAGATCTCATCAATCTCAAGAAGAACTAAATATTTGGTCGGCTTTTACAGATTTGATGTCTAATACTTTTATGATAGCTATGTTATTATTGTTAATAGCTATCGTTAAAGGTGCGATCGCTCAAACTGAAGTCACAAAAATTCAACCTCCTAAAAGCCCTCCTCCTATCCTTGTCATTGAAGATGAAGGCGCTTACAGATTTGCTTCGGGTAGCGCCGAAATTCCACCAATTATGAACGCATACATTAAAAATAAAATTGTTCCAGAGATTGAGCGTAATACAAAAGAATACCAAATTAATGTTGTAGAAATTATCGGTCACACCGACGGTCAGGGCAACGGTAGCGCAGCTAGTAACCTAGACCAAAACTTAGAGAAAGTTGCTAACGCAAGTATACCTGTAAGTCAACTCAAAGCGGGATCTAACGCCGATCTTGGCTTAATGCGTGCTTTAGCAGTTGTTAGAGTATTGCACGATGTTCAAGCTAAAGGACAGTTGAAAGGCTTAAAATTTAAAGCTTACTCAGCTGCACAGCTAATTTTACCCGATGGAAATTTTGCATCAGTCAATCGCAAACCAGATGCAACACGACGACGCATTGAAATTCGTTTTACCCGTCCAGGTGAACCGATTAAAGTAAAATAATACACGCAATTAACCAAACGTAGAACTATTCCAGCCCCACATATAACCTTTTGCATCTGTAAATTCAATATAAACTCGGCTCTTATCAATACCTAAAGCTTGATTAATTTGTTGACAAAAGTCTTGGCTCATTGCTTTGGTTTGCTCAGGTTTCATCGAACCAACACTTTTAATTTCTATATAGCAAACAGGGTCAAGCGTACCCGCAAAAGTCATCAAAATTCCAGATTCCAAAGCTGTCATAACATAAGATTCTGGTTTACCTAAATGTTTTGCTAATGCTGAAGAAAGATTCTTAAGTAAAGCTTCAGCCTCAGATTTTTCAAAATTAGCGACAGAAGTTTGAACTTTAATCAAAGGCATAGTTACCCCAATATATATCTACTAAAGTAAGCTTAAACCGTTCATAAAACAAGAATTTTCTGCATTCTCTGCATCTGGAGTAGTTCATTTAAAAAACTTTTCACAACCTAGGGTAACTCGATCAATTACAAGCAGGCAAGATGCCTGCTCAACTCAAATTGCTATTTATCCGCCATAGTTCCAACCTGTAGTTTCGAGTCGGAGAGAATCACCTTCACGGTGAACACCCGCAGCAATTACTTCACCTATATAAACAGTATGGTCGCCTTTTTCTACGGCATCAACAACTTGACATTCGATGTAGCCAAGACTATCAGAAATAATTGGACATCCAGTTTCACCGATGTAAAATTCTACATCTTCAAATTTGTTACCAACACGGCGCTGCGGTTGAAAAAATTTCTGGGCGACTTCCTTTTGAGAATCATCTAGGAAGCTGATAGCAAACACCCTGCTATTTTTAATCATCGCGTGGGATTTGGAATCTTGTTTAACACAATTAACAACTAAAGGTGGTTTGAAAGAAGCTTGCATTAACCAGCTAGCAGTAAAGCCATTGACTTCTTCTCCATCTTTGACGCCACAGATGTATAAGCCGTGAGGAATTTTCCGCAGCATGGTTTTTTTGGCTTGTTCGTCTAACAAGGGTTGTTCTCCTATTGGATTGCTACATCGCTAAGTTTAACGAATCACAAAGACACATTCCCCAAAGGAGTTGCCAAAGGCTAGAAATCCAAGAGAAGAATAATGGAGAAGTTTAATTTAAGATGCTGTGGATCGGTGTGGGCGAAATAGGTGAGAGTGTTCGGGATGGTATAAGCGAGAACGGGCGGCGGTTGCTGTGAGGGCGGGGCTAATGATGTAGAGTGTGGTGCGAATTAGGTTTTCTGCTTGAGTCACTTTTGCCATTTCCGCTAACGTTGTCAGCACAATTTTCTCATCTGACCAACCAACGCGGAAGCAAATTGCGACTGGGGTGTGTGCTGGGTAGTGTTCGAGAAGTTGGCTTTGGGCTTTGTCTACGTGACGTGCACTAAGATATAAGCAAAGACTTGCTTGATGCGCTGCCAGCGAGGATAATTCTTCGGTTGTGGGAACTTCTGTGCGTCCACTAATCCGACCAAGGATAATGGTTTGTACACCTCCAGGAATTGTAAGTTCAACATTAAGTTTAGCTGCCGCAGCTTGAAAAGCACTAATTCCAGGAATCACCTCAAAGGGAATATCCGCTTCTGCTAAGGCTTGCATTTGTTCGTGGATCGCACTATAGAGGCTTGGATCGCCTGATTGAAGTCGTACGACTGATTTATGCGATCGCACGCGTTCCACCATTACAGGTAAAATGTCCTCTAAAGTCTTATTCGCCGTCCTAATTATTTCGGCATCCGAGCGACAATATTGTAAAATTTCGCGTGGAACCAGCGAATCGGCAAATAAGATCGCATCCGCTTGCGCGAGAATCTTTTGTGCTTTAATCGTCAGGAGATCTGGATCTCCTGGACCCGCGCCTACAAGATAAACTTTCGGTAATAGTGATGTTGAGTTAGTCATTAGTAAAAGTGAGTATAGACTATTAATCTTACTCTCTCACCCCTCACCCCTCACCCCTCACCCCTCATCCCTTCTTCTACCACATCAGGTAAAGCACGATTGTATACGTACAACCACACCAAGCCGACTAATCCGATCGCAATTCCTGTTAAACTTACTACCTGAGCAATGCGTAGTGGTCCGAGCATTAAACTATCAGTACGTAATCCTTCGATCCAAACGCGTCCTAAGCTATAAGCAACGAGATAAACAAGAAATAGTGTGCCAGTTTTTAAACGCTGTTTACCTTGTACATCTCTCACGAATAAAGCGATCAACAACGCAAACACCATCAAATTCCACAGCGATTCATATAAAAAGGTGGGATGGAAATAAGCAAAATTTGCAAATTCTGGCGGACGCATTTCGGGAGGGATGTATAATCTCCAAGGTAAATTTGTCGGATTCCCAAAAGCTTCGGAGTTGAAAAAGTTGCCCCAACGCCCGATCGCTTGTCCTAAAATCAGTGAGGGAGCGACTAAATCGGCTAACTGCCAAAACGAAACTCGCCGGATACGTGCGAAAATCAGTGCTGCAAGCAAACCACCAATAATTGCTCCGTGAATTGCAATTCCTCCTTGCCAAATTGCAATAATTTGCTCAGGATTCTGCGCGTACTCTGACCACTCAAACAAAACATAGTATAAACGCGCAGCAGGTATCGCCCCAATAACTAACCAAATTGCCAAGTCACCGATTAAATCTGGATCAACTTTGCGCTGTTTCGCAAGATACTGCGAAAGCGTGATTCCAATTAATACAGCCGAAGCGATGAGTAAACCATACCAGCGGATTGTAATTGGTCCAACATTAATAATAACGGGACCTGGAGAAGCAAACTGAGCTAGTAAATCGGAAGCTAGTGACATTAGCAACACCCAGAAATAATCGTTACCAGATCATCATACGAGGGGCTAGGGGTTGGGAGCTAGAGAAGTAGAGATTACGTTAATATTACCTAACGCACTCATAGTCAATGCGTGCATCGTTGCGTTCATCCAGGTCTATTGCCCTGCTTTGTCTTTAATTCAGCAAGTCGCGCGGGTTACGTTCATTCAATTGTGGTCGAGCGGATGGTATTACTGTTGCTCGACGCTGCGGCTTTGATTCAATTTCAATCGCTATGCGACACTTGGCTAACCAATTCGACCTTATTTTCCTTCAGTGACAATGAAACAGCCCTACTAGAATCAAAAGGTATGTTCGAGAGGCATAGAACTTAGAGAGACGAGTCTTGTCTTTGTTTTTCCCCCTACCCCTTCTTTTTATCTAACTGTTTCTAAACTCTTAATCTTCTTATCAAACATATTCATAAACATACTTAAAACTGTTCTTTTACGCACTTTAATACTACTATTAACACTCATACCAGATTGTAGTGGCACTTCTTTTCCATTAATACTTAAAGCTTGGCGTTCTAGTTGAATTTTGGCAGGAAAGGCGTAATAAGGGCGCTCTTGTGTAGGTGGTAAAGCATCTGAGCCAATCCAGATTAATTTGCCCTTGATACTACCAAATTCTGATTCTGGAAAAGATTCAATTTTAACGTCAGTTTCCATACCTGGATATACAAAACCAATATCTTTATTTGTTAGATATACAGAAGCTACTAAATTCTCGTTTGGCACAATTTTTAGGATTGGCTCAGCAGAATTTGCTACAAATCCTTGTGATTTTGCTTGTAAATCAAAAACAATTCCATCCACAGGCGATCGCAGTTCTTGATATTGCAAACTTTGATTTGCTTTACTGAGTTGTCCCTCAATTTCTGCAATTCGTTTTTCGTTTTCTATTTTGTTTCGCCCAAGTTGAGTATCAATTTCCGCAACTTTTTTCTGATTATCTGCGATTTTAGTTAAAATATCTTTTGCAGTCAGCGCAACGGTATTTTGTAACTGCTCTTGAGCTTGAGCGATTTGAATTGATAGTCTTTGTTCTTCACTTGTTAGGCGATCTACTTCAGATTGTCGTGTTAAAACTTCTTGTTGTTGGCGTTGGTATTGTACTTGCGATAATCCACCTTCTTCGGCGACAGGAGCAATTTTCTCAAGAATACCTTGGTTGATTGCAGTGACTTTTTTAGCGGTTTCTAGTTGCGATCGCGTTTGACTCAGTTGTTTTTCTAATTCTTTAATTTCAAGATAGGCATTGGCTACGCGCGAACGATATTCGGCTTTTGCACTTGCTAGTAATTGTTGTTGATTAGCATCAAATTCGCCTTCTATTGGCTTGTTAGGATTAAAACCATTAACTTGGGCTTTTAAAAAGTCATTTTCTGCAACTAAAGCGGCGCGCAATCGCGTTAGTGTTGCGAAGTCTGATGAATTATCTAAGTTATTACCGGCGGCGGCAGTTGTATAAAATTGATTTTCGCGTAATAAAGAAGCTTTTAACTGAATGAGCGATCGCACATCTGCTTGTGGCGCAGTGGGATCGAATGTGACTAATAGTTCTCCTTTTTTAACTAACTGCCCATCTTGAACATAAATGTCGCGGACAACACCACCAGATGGGGCTTTTATTTCTTTTGTCGATCCTTGCGGTTCGAGTTTTCCGGTTGCGGGTACGGCTTGTTCAATTTTGGCGACTGAAGCCCAGATAAACGCCGAAGTCGTCACCGACACAAGTAACCACATGACGACTCGTGACCATACTGCTGGCTGTTCTAAAATGACTGGTTGTTCGATCGATTCTGACTTCATAGCTGCGACTCCTGTTGTTGATAAAGACAGTAGTACCGTCCTTTGAGTGCCATTAATTCTTGGTGCGTTCCTTGCTCGACAATTGAACCTTGATCCATGACGACGATTGTATCGGCATTTCTTACGGTAGAAAGGCGGTGCGTAATAAAGAATACGGTTCTACCTTGAAACGCTTCATTTAAGTTGTTGCACACTTGCCGCTCGGAATTGTAGTCTAAAGCACTCGTTGCTTCGTCTAAGATCAAGAGCTTGGGATTTTGCAAAACGGTACGCGCGATCGCAATTCGTTGGCGTTGTCCGCCGGATAATGAAGAACCGCGTTCGCCGACTACAGTGTTATATCCTTGAGGTAAAGACATAATAAAATCGTGCGCCACAGCGATTTTTGCAGCCGCAATAATTTCTTCAGAACTTGCTTCAGGATTGGTTAGGGCGATATTCTCCTGAACAGTGCCATTAAATAGCAAGGTATCTTGTAACACCATGCCGATTTGCCGCCGTAGTGAATAAAGTTCGACTTTACTAATGTCGTAACGATCAATCTGAATTCTACCAGAGGTGGGTTCGTATAATCTCTGCAATAATTTAGCTAAGGTACTTTTACCCGAACCGCTTTGCCCGACGATTCCCACAAAAGAACCAGCAGGAATTTCTAGGTTGACATTAATTAATTGCAACGGACCATTACTATTAAACCCAAATGACACCGCATCATAATGCACATCGCCTTTAATTTCTGGCATGGGAATATTATCCCGATTTGTTTCATCGACTTCTTGCGGTGCATCTAAAACATCGCTGAGTCGTTCAATTGACAAGGCGGTTTCTTGAAAGTTTTGCCACAGTTGAATCAGTCTCAATAAAGGACTTGTGACGTAACCTGCAATAATCCGAAAGGCGATTAACTGTCCTAATGTCAGTTGATTTGCTAAAACAAGATGCGCACCTACCCACAGTAAAAGTAAGCCTGTAAATTTATTTAAAAAGCCGCTGATTGAACTTGCAGTACTAAATGTGAGAACGTTTTGGAAACCAGCGGTGATATATTTTGCATAGCGTTCTTGCCACTGCCAGCGCGATTTCAATTCAATATTTTGCGCTTTGACTGTTTGAATTCCCGATAAAATTTCTACTAAATAAGACTGCGTATCTGCATATTTTTCAGCTTTTTTATGCAGTTGCCGGCGAACGATGGGTGAGACGAATATTGTTAGTAGGGCAAATAATGGAATTGTGACTAAAGTTACGAGGGTAAGCAGCCAGCTATAGAATAGCATCACTGCAACGTAAATAACTGAAAATACCGCGTCTAGGACAACAGTTAATGCTGTACCTGTTAAAAATTGCCGAATATTTTCAAGTTCGTTGATGCGTCCGGCGAGTTCTCCAATGCGGCGGCGATCAAAATATTTGAGGGGTAAACGTAATAAATGATCGATGACTTCTGAACCTAAGCTGAGGTCGATGCGGTTTGTTGTATCAACAAATAAATAAGTTCTCACGCTAGTCAATAATGCCTCAAATACCGCGACTCCGAGGAGAAATATACCTAAAACATCTAAAGTATCAATACTACGCTGTACTAAAACTTTATCGATAATAACTTGTGTAATTAGTGGATTTGCTAAACCAAAAAGTTGAACAAAAAGCGAGGCAACTAAAACCTCGATTAAAACTTTACGGTAGCGATAAATTGATGGTATAAACCAGCGGAGGCTAAACTTTTCTTTGACTTGCTGGCTTGGTGGTTGCAATAGCAGTACTTGCCCTTCTTTTCCCCAAATTTCGGCAAAACCTTGGGGACTTTTTCGCAAAATTCCACTTTCAGGAATGGCGAGAACTAATTCTTTTTCCGTAATGCTGTAGATAACGGCAAAACTATCAGCGTAACGGATTAATGCAGGGGCTTTGAGGCGATTGATTGCGGTTGCGGATACTTGCGCTAACTGCGCGCGTAAACCCATCATTTCGGCGATCGCACCGCACGCTTGCAATGAAATATTTCCGGCGCTTTTATATTGATTTTCTAAAACTTTACGAATCAAATCTTTGCGAAATGTGAGCCCCAAAGACTGACTCAACATCTGAAAACACGCTAGAGGGGCGTCAATTGTACCTCTAGCGCGGACGAGTGGGTATTTCGGTTTAGCAGCATAAGGATCGGGTGGTGCTTCGGGTGGCTGGTCGGGCGCGTATGGAATTGCTTCTAGAGGAGCTACACTGAAAGTCGTGATCTCATGCGTGGCACTCGGTGGAATTGCATCCACTGGAATGTTAATTTGTTTGCGGATAGAAAGTCCCAGTAAACGCGTGTTCTCAACGCGAAGCACTTGCGAAGACCCATCAACAGGTAGACGACTACCGACGGGAAAATCTGAAACCGTCCCACTACTGACTAACCATACGCGATCCGCGTCAAGTTGTGCGAGATTGAGTTTGCCTTTAGGGATGTTGCGGACAACAGCATCTTGCCACGCTGCGATCGCTAACTCTTTTAAATTGGGAGTTTCGTTGGCGCTGCGTTGGAGTTCGACACTTAATAACTCAAAAACTTCACTCAAGCTACAACTATTGTGAAAAGCCTGTTCTAGAATTGGTTCTGAACTGAGCAAGTCTAAGAAATTTTGAGATGATATTATAATACAAATAACTTCAGTTGAAGAAATTGCCGTTTCGCAGGGAATGCCGCGTACTATCGAATTTGCGCCTAAGATTTTTCCTGTGCCGAGTAATTCTAAGCTGACTGGGGTACGCGATCGCTGGTCGTAGCCTAATAACCGTGCTTGTCCTTGATAGATGATGGCGACTTGCGCAGGCATTTTTTCTCGAACAAGAATTGATTGCCCGAGGCGATAGCGCATCAGTTGGCATTTCGCGGTAATTGTTTCTATAGCCTCTGTTGATAGCTGGTCAAACGGGGGGGTTTGTGCCAAGAAATTTCGAATTGGAGCCAGAGGAATGCTTTGAGTCATAGACTATAAATTTATATGCTTATTTTATTTAAGTATCCGCATCTGCTGTATCAACAATTCCCAATTAAAGAAAAATTTTTGCATTTCACAATACGGAGTTGCGATTGCGTAAACTTGCTGATACAAATTGCGTGATATCAACTTGCTGCATTTTTTGGGCAAGCCAATTTTCAAATAATTCATCTTGTAAACGACGGCGCATCGATTTATCAAGTCGTGCGGGAATTAACTTTTCCAGACGAATAATCACCACCCATTCGGCTAGAGGACGCGGTGCCCAAATTTGTCCAGCTTGGCTGACAGAGAGCAGTTTACTAATGGCAGGATGCGGCTGTACTAAAGGCACAGGTCCCAATAACCCACTTGTTTTAGCTTCTGCACCTTGCGAGTATTCGCGGGCTAACTCGGCAAACGATTGTTCGCCTTCTAAAATCCGAAAGTAAATTTCTTGTGCTAACCCCATATCTTTCGTCCGAATCAGAGAATATACTACCTGATCGAGATGTGCTTTGCGGGTTAAGAAATAGTTATCTACTTTGGGTCCCCAAACTGTGGTTTTGTGCTTTTCTAGTAACAGAGGTCGAAGCGCAAGTTCGTGCATTTGCGTTAGGGTCATACCTTGTTGCTTGAGCCAAGTTTCGCGGGTTGTAGAGGTAATTTGGTGTTGCGCTTCAAAGGCTTTGATCGCGGTTTGGCGTTCCTCATCGGTGTAAGCTACATTAGCGATCGCATTGTCTGTTATTAGGTTGCGCGCTAACTGCGGCATGAGTTGATAACGGCTTAATAAATCTAAAACTGCATCAACTTGGTCTTGACTACTCGTTTGCATAATTCCTGCTTACAAAATCATCTTCGATGTTTGCCTGAAAGCTTGATGCGGATAACATCAATGAACTAATAGGTTTAGGACACAACAAATATGCCCACGAATAACTCGCAAGCTGTACTTTCTGCGTTGCCGTTATTAATAAACCGATGCTCTGCTGATGATGCCGCCCTACCAATACTTAGAGAGTAGTCTTAAAAAGATTATCTCTACTCTAAGCAGGCTTTTAATTTTTCGGCTAGGCTTCCTACATAGGGTTCTGTAAATATAGCCATATGATTGCCAGGAACATCATGGATTTCTAATCCGCCACCAGCCAGCTTAGCCCAACCATGTTCGGGATCTCGGTTGTACCAGTCATCAGGTGTAGGTAGGTCTGGCTCATAGTAAAAATCTTTTCCCAGTGGGTTGATAGCGCGGAATAGAGTAACTCGACCTGGATAGACTTGAGGTACATAATTCCTTTGAACTCGATTGTGGATCGCTTCAAGCTCAGCTTTTCGGAGTTTGTAAGGCAAGGTATAACCCAGACTCTGGTAAAACTTGATAGCAATCTTTTGGCTTAACTGCAGAACACGCTTCTTTACGAGTGTGCGGATATAGGCACGTCTGAATCGTAAAAGGTTATGCCAATGACGAGAAAGCTTCTCTAACAATGACAATTGCTTAAAACAACTTGGACCGTATGTGTCAAATAAACATAGTAAAGCGACTTTTTGCCCTTGCTTGTAAAGCTGCTGTGCCATCTCGAAGGCTACTGTTCCCCCAAAAGAATAACCTCCCAGAAAGTAAGGTCCGTTTGGTTGGATGCGGCGAATCTCTTTGATGTAGAAAGCTGCCATCTGTTCAAGCTGATTAAAGGGAGCGTGTTTGCCATCTAGCCCACATGCTTCTAGTCCATAAATAGGCTGCTCAGAACCCAAATGATTTGCTAAATTCTTAAAGCCGAGAGTCCCTCCCCTCAATCCATGTACGCAAAAGAAAGGCGGTTTGGAACCGCTAGATTGAATTGGTACTAGCGAGACCCAAGATATTGACTCTTTTTCCAAGCTAAAAAAGCTAGCAGCCAGCTGCTCCACCGTCGGTGTTTGTAGTAGAGTAGCTATAGGTGGATTTTTGCCAAACAACTTCTCAATTTGAGTGAACAGTTGCAGAGCTACCAGCGAGCTCCCTCCCAGCTCAAAGAAATTGTCGTTTACACTAATAGGTTTGATTCCTAATACCTGTTCCCAAATTTGTACTAACTGGAATTCTAAGGAATTCCGAGGTGCTATGTAAGATTTTTCCTGCTCAGTCCTTGACAGCTTAGGGTCTAGCACTGCTTGACAATTCATTTGTTTATCCAACAACTGCTGTCGTTCAGCCTCACTCATCGGCAATAGCAACGAGAGGGATTGCCCTGGATTGGCAACAATATTCTCCAATAAGGACTGAAAGTGTTTCAGCATTTGAATAATTGTTGCCTTGTCAAACAGGTCGGTGTTGTACTTTAATACCCCACTTAATGTTCCTGATTCTTCCACCATTGACAAAAACAAATCAAAATCAGCATCTGTACCACTGTCAATATCCAACGAACTCACAGCTAAGCCAGGCAGTTCCAAACTTTGCCTAGGAGTATTCTGGAGAACAAACATTACCTGAAATAGAGATGTTTGGGCGGAATCAACGCAACTCACCAGCTGCTGCACTGGCAAATCCTGGTAGGCATAAGCTCCAGTTACCACCTGATGCACCCGACATAGTAACTCACAAAAACTAGGATCGCCAGACAGATCGCTCCGCAAAATCAACAAATTTACAAAGTAACCAATGAGTTCCTTGAGTTCTTTACAATTGCGATTGGCAGTTGGACTACACACTAACAGGTCATCCTGTTGCGTATAGTAGTGCAGTAGTACCTTGAAGGCTGCTAGTAACGTGGTGAATAGTGTAACTCCATGCTGACGGCTCAGTGCCTTAAGTGCTGCCGTTAATTCCTGGGGTAGTAATAGCTTTTGGTAAGAGCTATGGTGAGTTGGAAGTAATGGTCGAGGACGATCAGTGGGTAGTTGTAGCTGGGATTTGCCATCTAGCTGGCGTTTCCAGTAAGAAATAAGCACTTCTAAGAACTCGCCCTGCAGCCACTGCCGCTGCCAGACAGCAAAATCAGCGTACTGAATTGATAGTTCAAGAGGTGGTGCGGGTTTACTAGTGGAAAAAGCTCTGTAGAATGCGGCTAACTGACGAAATAATATGCCTTCAGACCAGCCGTCAAAAACAATATGGTGGATAGTCAGGAGTAATACATGTTCGTCTGTATCCAGGTGGAGTAAAACAGCTCTTAATAGTGGTCCGCAGCTCAGGTTGAAGGGTTGCTTGGCTTCCGCAGTGGCTTGCTTCACCAGCTGAATTGCCTGCTCTGGCTTAGGTAACTGCTGCAAATTCACCACTGGTATGCTCAAGGTTAGAGTAGGGACAATAACCTGAACAGCCCTCCCCTCTACTAAAGCAAAGTTGGTTCGCAAGATTTCGTGAGATCTTATAACCGCGTTTAAGCTCTGTTCTAAGGCTGACGCTTTTAGCGAACCAGTAATGCGAAAGGCAAAAGGAATGTTGTAAGCAGAACTGCCAGATTCTAAATGCTCAATTAACCATAGCCGTTCTTGAGAAAAAGACAGCGGCAGGCTACTACGGTGCGAAACTGGCTGCAAAGGCGGAGCCTGATTTTGTAATCCAATAACAGTTCTTATGGATTGCCAGAGTAGTTGCTGTGCTGTTTCTGTCTGAGATTGAGTATAAGGAATTATTCCTACATGAGAACTTGATTGATTCTTCCCGCTCAATCCTACTGATGATGTAATATTCATATTTCTTGGGGCGGAGATGACATTCATAGATAATAGCAAGGGGGTTTTTACGAGATACGATTTTAGTTCTTTTCTTTTTTCCTTGTTATTAAATTAACAATATCTGTAAATGTCCGAAAATTATCAAAGTTAATTTCACTTGTTTCAAATTTAATATCAAAGGTATCTTGCAAATTAAAAATAAGTGCCATTGCATTAATAGAGTCCAATCCTAGAGTAAAAATATCACTATCATCTAATAGTAGTTCGTAATTAGCATCTGGTAAAAGTGCTAAAACGACATCTCGAGCTTTTTGCTTTACTTCTTCTACAATCATAGTTTTCACCTAGCTTAATGAACTACCCCGTCTGCTTGCGGACGGGGTATCAGAATCAAAAAAGAGTCAATTGCTCATCTCGGTGCAGTTTG
>NZ_MRCC01000022.1 GCF_001904655.1 Chroogloeocystis siderophila 5.2 s.c.1
CAATAATGTATGCGCCTTTGAGTGAGGTTTCGATAAATTTCATGCTTTTCTCCAATAGAAATCTTTGTCTATTTGTTGCGTGCGCATTAAATATTCCAATTGTTTTAAGCGAGTGAAACCTCGGAATAAAAAGGTTTCTTCTGACATATCAATTTGAGTAAACAAGTTATATAGTTGCCTTGCACCACGCACGGCATCCCATTCGCATTTGAATCCTGGTAAGAGTGTGTTAATTTTCTCGAAGGAAACACGGTAGCTACGGTTGTCGGCACCATTGTCCCCAAAACTCACTTGGCAATTGGGGAACACCTCTGCAATAATCTCTGCAATCTCTTTGACACGGTAATTATGTGCGGTATCCCCAACATTAAAAATTTGGTTATGCACGATGTCGCGCGGTGCTTCTAGCGCACAGATAATTGCCTGACAAATATCAAGTGCATGGACTAGAGGACGCCAAGGAGTGCCATCACTTGTCATTTTGATTTCGTTCGTTGTCCACGCTAGCCCCGCGAGGTTATTCAATACGATGTCAAAACGCATTCTGGGCGAAGCACCAAACGCGGTCGCATTGCGCATAAAGGTGGGCGAAAAATTATCGTCTGCAAGTGCTTGCACGTCCCGCTCAACGAGCGTTTTGCACTCGGCATAGGCAGTTTGGGGATTGACGGGTGATTCTTCGGTGACATCAACGCCTGTGGCGACGCCGTACACGCTGCATGACGACATATACACAAAGCGCCGCACTCCTGCCGCTTTGGCTAGTTCGGCTAAACGTACTGAACCTTTGTGGTTAATTTCGTAGGTAATATGCGGTGCGAGTTGTCCAGTAGGGTCGTTTGACAACTCTGCCATATGTACTATGGCTTCCACACCTTGTAAGTCTTCAATTGTTATTTGGCGAATGTCTTTGTTAAGCGTTTTTGCAGTGAGGTCAGTGCCATTGTATAGCCAACCAGCTTTGTAGAATCCAGTATCTACGGCAATAACTTCATGTCCAGCTTCCATTAGCATAGGAGCCAATAGCGAGCCAAGATACCCCTCAGTACCAGTAACGAGTATTTTCATTATCAGAAATCCTAAACTTGAACTAATGTCGATTCGAGATGTGATTGTTGGGGAATCGCTAAGGCAATTGCCTTGCCAATTTCCAAAGAAGACGTTGCCGCCGGAGACGGTGCATTACATACGTGCAGTGCGCGATCGCCAGGCACAATCAAAAAGTCATCAACTAACTTGCCATCCGCTTGCAGTGCTTGCGCGCGTACGCCTGCGTGTGTGGGAACAACATCATCTGCTGTCACCTCCGGTATCAACTGCTGCAAACTTTGCACAAACGCTGCTTTCGACACCGAACGAATCATCTCTTTGATGCCTTCATCGGCGTGTTTTGCCGCTAACTTCCAAAATCCCCGATACGTCAATACCTCAGTCAAATCGCGCACATTGATATCCGTTTTGTGATATCCTTCACGCTTGAGACTTAAGACAGCATTCGGTCCAGCATGGACGCTACCATCAATCATCCGCGTGAAATGTACGCCCAAAAATGGAAAGTTGGGATTTGGTACCGGATAAATCAAGTGTTTGACCAAATACCGTTTTTCGGGGGTGAGTTCGTAGTATTCGCCGCGAAATGGCACAATACGAGCTTGCGGATCGGTTTTTCCTATACGGGCGATGCGATCGCTAAACAGTCCCGCACAGTTAATCACAAAGTGTGTTGCAATCGTACCTTTGTTCGTTGTCAGTACGGTAAAGTCACTGCGCGTCTCGATGTTGGTAACTTTTGTCCCTAGTTGCAGTTCACCACCTTGCGCGGTGACAAGTTCAACGTATTTTTGCGCGACTTGCCGATAGTTGACAATCCCTGTTGTGAACACGCGAATTCCGGCTGTGCACTGTACGTGCGGTTCAATCTCACGCACTTGTTCACTTGTAAGTTTTTCAAGCTGTAAGCCGTTTTCAATTCCGCGTTGATAGAGATTTTCGAGTCGTGGTAGTTCTTCAGCTTGCGTCGCGACGATCACTTTACCGCAGACTTCGTGTGCAATACCATGTTCGCGGCAGAATTCTACCATCGAACGGCTGCCGTCGCGGCAGAATTTTGCTTTGAAACTGCCTGGCTTGTAATAGATTCCTGAGTGAATCACGCCACTATTGTTTCCGGTTTGGTGGCTGGCGATCGTGGCTTCTTTCTCGATGACAACAATTTGAGCGTTAGGATAACGCTTGCCAATCGCTTTTGCTGTTGCTAATCCAACGATTCCACCACCAATGATTGCAAAGTCGTACATGAAGCTTAGTGTATTGTGTTGAATGGTTTGAATTCGTGAACGTGGCTGCGGACTACCACACTTTCCAAGGTGCAGAGCCTTTTTTCCACAAGTCTTCTAGATAATTCTTGTCGCGCAGTGTATCCATTGGTTGCCAGAAGCCATCGTGCTTGTATGCTGATAGCTGTTCGAGATGCGCAAGTTTTTCGAGCGGTTCTTGTTCCCACACCGTGCTGTCATCAGCAATGTAGTCGATTACTTCGGGTTCGAGGACAAAGTAGCCGCCGTTGATCCACGCGCCGTCACCACCTGGTTTTTCTTTGAACGATGTAATTAGGGTTTGTTCTTCGGCTAGACAAATTGCGCCGAATCTTCCTGGTGGTTGCACTGCTGTGAGTGTTGCTTGCGTTTTTTGTTGACGGTGAAATTCGATGAGTTTGGTAATGTTGACGTTGCTGACACCATCACCATACGTGAAGCAGAATGTACTATTACCAACATGTTCTTTGACGCGCTTCAATCTTCCGCCGGTCATTGTCGCTTCGCCAGTGTCAACTAATGTCACGCGCCACGGTTCGGCATACCCGCAGTGGACGTTCATTTGATTGAATCGCATATCAAATGTCACGTCGGACATGTGCAGAAAGTAGTTCGCGAAATATTCTTTAATGACATATCCTTTGTATCCGCAGCAAATGATGAAATCGTTTATCCCGTGCGCTGCATAGATTTTCATGATGTGCCACAGGATTGGCTTGCCCCCAACCTCCACCATTGGCTTTGGTTTGATTGTTGTCTCTTCACTGATCCTTGTCCCCAATCCCCCTGCTAGTATTACCGCTTTCATAGGTTTTCCTATAGTTTTTTATGACAGCTAGGCGTAATTCATAAAGTTAACTTTCTACGTACCTATACTAATGCGGAGGTTATGGATGAAACCGTAAAGAATGCGTGAACAATGAGCGTTTTCTCTAAAAATTTGGTGAAAATGTCAAGTATTAAAACTAGCAATGTCTCAAAAAATCTGCGTTGTATGGCTCTATTCAATAGAGTTAGGACATTATCGAAGCTCCTAGTGATTTCCCTGAATAGAGTTTCATACCATTTCTCCTCTGCACCTCTGCCATATTGCTGAAATGTGCAAAAAAAAATAGGCTGTGGTTTTCCCCCAAGCCTATCAAGGATAAATGCTGAATGAATCAATTTCCGCGAGTTGCTTCGGTTAGTACTGAGCGATCGCTCTGAGCTTTTCCTTGTGAATTAAAAGTCAGACTACCATCGTGATAGTCAACTAGAATTGTTTCTCCTTCATCAAACGCATTTTCTAATAATTTAGTCGCAAGTGGATTTTCAAGTTCGCGCTGGATGGCACGTTTTAAAGGACGCGCACCGTACACTGGATCGTAACCAACGTCAACTAAATGCGCTTCAGCCGCTGGAGTTAACTCTAAGCCAAGTTTTTGTTCGGCTAAAAGTCTTTGAACGCGCTTGAGTTGAATGCGAATAATTTGTCCGAGTTCGCTGCGATTGAGCGTATGGAACAGAATAATGTCATCAACGCGATTGAGAAACTCTGGACGAAAGTGCGATCGCAACGCATCCATAACGCGTTTGTGCATAATTGCGTACTTACTATCGTCACCGGACACATCTAGAATATGTTCGCTACCGATGTTACTCGTCATCACAATCACGGTGTTGCGAAAATCGACTAATCGTCCTTGCGAATCGGTAATCCGCCCATCATCAAGAACTTGCAACAAGATATTGAAAACGTCTGGGTGAGCTTTTTCAACTTCATCAAATAGCACAACCGAATAAGGACGACGACGAATCGCTTCTGAAAGTTGTCCCCCCTCTTCGTATCCAACGTATCCTGGAGGCGCGCCGACTAAGCGCGAAACCGAATGCTTTTCCATGTACTCAGACATATCCAAGCGTACTAAAGCATCGTCCGAATCAAAGAGAAACTCAGCTAAAGTACGAGCTAACTCGGTTTTTCCTACCCCTGTAGGTCCCATAAATAAGAACGAACCAATCGGACGACCAGGGTCTTTCATTCCAGCGCGTGCGCGGCGGATTGCCGCTGATACCGCTGATACGGCTTCGGATTGCCCAATGACGCGTTCGTGTAAATGACTTTCGAGTTGCAAAAGTTTTTGCCGTTCGGATGCTAAGAGACGGTTAACTGGAATTCCCGTCCACTTGGCGACAATTTCTGCAATATCAGCTTCGGTAACTTCTTCGCGCAACAGTGTCGAACCACGCGCTTGCAAATCGATCAGCATCGTCTCTTTCGCTTCGCGATCGCGGCGGACTCCTTCGAGTTTTCCATACTTTAGCTGCGCCGCTTTATTCAAATCGTACGCGCGTTCAGCTTGTTCGATTTGAACTTGTAGTGCATTTTCTTCTTTCTTTAAAGCGCTAATCGCATCAAGGAGTTGTTTTTCACCTTGCCATTGCGCGTTGAGTTCTTGCTGTTTTGTTTTGAGTGCAGCAATTTCTTGCTCAATGCGTTCTAAACGTTCGCGATTTTTTGCCGCGCGTTGGTCTTCACCTGCAACTGACAACTTTTCCATTTCTAGCTGCATCAACCGTCGATCGATTGCTTCAACTTCTGATGGCTTTGAGGTAATTTCCATTTTCAATTGCGCCGCTGCTTCATCGACTAAATCGATGGCTTTATCGGGTAAGAAGCGATCGCTGATATAACGATTGGAAAGTGTCGCCGCTGCAACGAGGGCTGAATCGGTGATTTTAACGCTGTGATGCACCTCGTAGCGTTGCTTGAGTCCCCGCAAAATTGAGATCGTTGTTTCTACTGAGGGTTGATCGACAAAAACTTGTTGAAAACGGCGTTCTAAAGCCGCGTCTTTTTCAATATATTTACGGTACTCGTCTAAAGTTGTTGCGCCAATACAACGCAGTTCGCCGCGTGCGAGCATGGGTTTAAGTAAATTTCCTGCATCCATCGCGCCTTGTGTCGTTCCACCCGTACCAACAACGGTGTGCAATTCGTCGATGAATAAGACAATTTGACCGTTGGAGTCGGTGACTTCGCGCAATACAGAACGCAAGCGGTCTTCAAATTCACCACGATATTTAGCACCTGCAATCAAGCTACCTATGTCTAAGGCAATTAATTGACGGTCTTTCAACGATTCGGGAACATCGCCGTTGATAATCCGTTGGGCTAAACCTTCGGCGATCGCGGTTTTACCGACACCAGGTTCGCCAATTAACACAGGGTTATTCTTACTACGACGCGATAATACTTGAATCACCCGCCGAATTTCGTCATCGCGTCCAATCACGGGGTCAAGTTTACCAGCTTTTGCCTGTTCGGTGAGGTCGCGTCCATATTTGGTTAAAGCTTCATAACGGGCTTCAGGAGTGGGATCGGTAACTTTCTGACTGCCTCGGACTGCTTTGATTGCCGCTTCTAATTTTGCTTTATCTAAGTTCAAACCTCGAAACAAACGGCGACCGATTCGTTCATCCTCGGCAAAGGCTAGCAGAAAATGTTCAACCGAAATCAGGCTGTCTTCCATTGTCACTCTAGCCGCCTCAGCGCGGTCGAGCATGACATCGAGGGCGCGACCGAGATACAGTTGGTCAGCTTTTCCCAAAAACTTAGGTTGGCGTTTTGTAAAAGCTTCGAGTTGTTGAAGAACTTGTGAAGCTTCGACACCGGATCGATTGAGAAACCTATGTGCTATCCCTTTTTGGTCTTCCAATAGGGCGATCATCAGATGTTCGACTTCCATCTGTTGTTGTTGGAAGCGACGTGTGACATCTTGCGATTGAACGATGGCTTCCCAAGCTTTATCAGTGAACTTACTAGGATCGGTAGGCTGCATTTTGACGATTTACGATTTGGGCGTGGAAATTGGATTTAATTAAATTAAAAAGAAAATACTGTGCGCAGAGTACCTTGCCAAATGGTGCCGCTGGAACGGTCGTTATTTGCGTATTTCACGAGTTGCAGGGCAGGAGTAACACTAATATTTTCGCTTAGAGTCAAATTGTAGAATGCTTCGACGTTTGTTTGAGTAGCATTACCTAGATCGCTTTCGATAAAAGGTTGACCAAATGCAATTCCAGCAATTGTTCCAGGAATCGCTAAATTGCGTACAGTTAAACCAACTGCCCACGCGCTAGGGTTGAGGTCAAGTTCTTGCGCAACAGCAGTGTTGAAGCCTTGATAGCTGCCAAAGCCGAAGCGTCCATAAACCGCAGCATTGCGATTGAAAGCATACTCAGCGTTGATCCCCGCAGCTTGAATATCGGTGTTGTTAATCACAGCGTTAGTATATTGCAGTCGTACGGCTAAGTTAGCGCTAGAAGAATATTCCATTTCCACACTGCCTTGATAGCGATCGCTAAACAATCCTCCTTGAGTAAGGGTTGTTGAATTAGGTTGATGACTATCCGCCGCGATATAAAGCGATCGCACCGTGAACGCACCGCCATTGATATTCCACGCCATCGCTGCCCCTGCGCCACCTTCGCGGTCAATCTGATTTTGGATAATCAACGGATTATTAATCAAAAAGCTCGAGCTAAAATCAACAGCAGGATTATTTGCGGAGCGATTGCGGTCAATAAAATCACTCGGAGACATTTTTGCTCCTAGTGTAACTGCTAAGTCGGTACTCGGACGAAACGTGTAATAAAGTCGCCGCAACCGCAGATTATTAATCTCCGCGTACTCTAAGCCACCACCATCTGCGAGTAAACCACTTGTTCCCAAAAGATTTTGTTCGCGGTTGTGCGCGACAGAGATCGCATCTTGTCCGCGATTACCCGCTTCGAGTTGTGTCAGCAGCATATCGCGACTTGCAAAACTTGTTAATAAATTCAGTCGCTGTCGAGCAACTACCGTGGCATTTGCATCTGTACCATCGGTAAAACCCAGAATGACTTCACCATTAAGCTTTGTCGTGGTGGAAAACTGGCTAGACTCTAAGAGGTTTGTGCGACTCTGAATCGTGTCAAGCCGAGTGTGCGTTTCTTGTAATACCGAATTGTATTCTCTTTGCAACCGTTGTAGGGTTATCAAATCTTCTTGACTTACTTGCACCGCTTCGCTGGCGATGAGTGTATTGACTTGATTGAGAACTTGATTGAGCGCTGCCGCAAATTCATAACGTGAAAGTGGGCGATCACCGCGAAAAGTGCGATCGCTCAACCCAACCACAACACCATAACGCGAAGCTAGCGAAAGCGTCGCTTGCACTTCCCAATCGCTTGGTGCTATTTCATCAGCTAACTCGCTCACAGCAGGAATGCGTGTCATCGAGGCTTCTCTTGGATTTGCCCTTTCAGGTGAAATCTCTTGACAATTAGCAACCGCACATCGGATTT
This sequence comes from Chroogloeocystis siderophila 5.2 s.c.1, assembly GCF_001904655.1. Classification (NCBI taxonomy): domain Bacteria; kingdom Bacillati; phylum Cyanobacteriota; class Cyanophyceae; order Chroococcidiopsidales; family Chroococcidiopsidaceae; genus Chroogloeocystis; species Chroogloeocystis siderophila. The sequence goes on from NZ_MRCC01000022.1 coordinate 7,644, forward strand.
TTGTCTGTACCAGCGGCACAGAGTTGGCACTAACTGGTACAGTTTGGCTCAACACTACCCAACTTGTTATTCCAGTTAACCAGTACCAAGCAGTCCAGCACTTTGACATCGTGAAGTACTACTGAGATACTAACTGTGGTTGTTCTGCCTTTTGTTCGGTAGTTCCTTGAGTACCCAGTTGAATCAGTTCGACTTTATACCCGTTGGGATCTTCTGCAAAAGCAATCACTGTCGAGCCATGTTTCATCGGTCCTGGTTCGCGGACAACTTTACCACCACGGGCTTTGATTTCCTCGCAAGTGCCATAAATATCATCAACACCAATGGCAATATGACCATAAGCATCACCTAAGTCATACTTATCCGTACCCCAGTTATATGTCAGTTCCAAGACGGTATGATCTAACTCATCGCCGTACCCGACAAATGCTAACGTAAACTCGCCGCCAGGATAATCTTTTTTCCGCAGCAGTTTCATGCCTAAAATATCACAGTAGAATTTCAACGATTCTTCCAAGTTACCAACGCGTAACATTGTGTGTAGTAATCTCATGACAAACTCCTGATGTCCTTTTTTCATTGTAAAGAGCGCAGCAAGCACGTCTAGAGGAGTGATGCAACGAGTGCGGCGTAAGCTAGGAGGATAGAACTTATGACAAGAGTCCAATCGCTCAACCCGAAAAAGTGATCTAAACCCCTATCCTAACTATCAAACTTGACCGTAGCATCAATAAATTGACAAAGTTGGTAATTGGTCATTGGTGATTGAAATCTTGGAGCCATTACCCATTACCCATAATTAACTTGAGGTGCCAGAGAGGATGATTAACACGTTAGAAACTGCAATCGAAAATATTACTGCCCGCGAAATTCTTGATTCGCGGGGACGTCCGACAATAGAAGCTGAAGTTCGCTTGATCAGTGGTGTTGTTGGAATTGCGCAAGTTCCTAGTGGCGCTTCAACGGGAACTTTTGAAGCTCATGAACTACGCGATGATAATAAAAGTCGCTATGGCGGTAAAGGGGTACTGAAAGCTGTTGAAAATGTGAAGGAGAAAATTACCCCAGAGTTAATGGATTTGGATGCCTTGAACCAAGAAGTTATTGATCGCACGATGATCTCCTTGGATGGATCGCCAAACAAAGCAAATCTCGGTGCGAATGCGATTCTAGCAGTGTCGCTTGCAACTGCTAAAGCAGGTGCTGAGTCTTTGGGATTGCCGTTGTATCGTTATTTAGGAGGTCCTTTAGCTAATTTACTGCCCGTTCCCCTAATGAACGTGATTAACGGTGGTGCGCACGCAGCTAATAACGTCGATTTTCAAGAATTTATGATTGTGCCAGTTGGTGCGCCTTCTTTTCGGGAAGCTTTGCGCTGGGGTGCTGAAGTGTTTGCGACATTGAGCAAAGTTTTAGACGATAAGGGTTTACTCACAGGTGTCGGTGATGAAGGGGGCTTTGCACCTAACTTAGAGTCGAATCAGGTAGCGCTGGAATTATTGGTAGCGGCGATTGAAAAAGCAGGTTACAAACCTGGCGAAGAAGTTGCTTTAGCGCTTGATGTGGCTGCAAGTGAGTTCTACAAAGATGGTCAATACGTTTACGATGGCGCAGTTCACACACCGACGGAGTTAGTTGATTATCTTGCTGAATTAGCCGCGCAATACCCGATTGTATCAATTGAAGATGGCTTACATGAAGACGATTGGCAACATTGGCAATTGTTGACACAGAAAATAGGCGCTCTTATTCAGTTAGTTGGAGATGACTTATTTGTGACGAATCCTACGCGCTTACAAAAAGGCATCGAACAAAAAGCTGGTAACGCGATTTTGATTAAACTTAATCAAATTGGTTCGCTGACTGAAACTTTGGAAACAATCGACTTAGCGACGCGTAATGGCTTGCGATCAGTGATTAGTCATCGTTCGGGAGAAACTGAGGATACGACGATCGCCGATTTAGCTGTCGCTACCCGCGCTGGTCAAATTAAAACAGGTTCGCTTTGTCGCAGCGAACGGGTGGCAAAATATAACCGACTGCTCCGCATTGAAGATGAACTTGGCGATCGCGCCGTTTATGCAGGTGCAGTGGGTATGGGACCGAAATAGGAGCAGGGGAGCAGGGGAGACAAAAAGCAGGGGAAAAATCATATGATGTTCTCTTAGCCTCTCACCCCTCACCTCTCACCCTTCTTTAAGGATAAAATGCTAGTCTTGGTAATCCTAGCGTTTCTTCCCAGCCCATCATGATATTTAAGCACTGAATTGCTTGACCTGCTTGACCTTTAATTAAGTTGTCAATCGCGGACATGACGATCGCTCTACCTGTGCGTTGATCAACTTCGATGCCGATGTAGCATAAATTGCTGCCACACGCCCATTTCGTTTGTGGATATACGCCGCTATCGCAGATCGTGACCCAAGGACAATTACGATAAAAGGCTTTGAAAATTGTAATCAAGTCGTCGCGGACTAATCCAGGGTCGCGTAACGTTGCGTACACTGTTGCCAAAATGCCGCGTACCATCGGAATCAAATGCGGGGTAAACTGTACCATCACTTCATGACCAGCTAAATCGCTGCAAATTTGCTCGATTTCTGGAATATGGCGGTGGCGCGCGACACCGTAGGCTGCCAAAGAATTATCGGCTTCAGCAAGTAATAACCCTGTTTTTGCTTGACGTCCGCCGCCCGAAGTCCCCGATTTTGCGTCAATAATCGCCGTTTCAGGAACAATTAACCCTTGCTTGAGTAGAGGAGCAAGTGCTAGTAAACTTGCGGTAGGATAGCAGCCAGGACAGCCGATGAGTTGGCTATCAGCAATGCGATCACGGTACAGTTCGGGTAAGCCATACACTGCCTTCGCTGCAATTTGGCGATCGCTGCGTTCAGTTCCATACCAATTTTTATAAGTTTCTAAATCAAAAAAGCGATAATCGGCACTCAAATCGAGTACCATTAATCCTTTTTCTATTAAAGTGGGTGTAATTTGACAGGCAAGACCGTTTGGCAGCGATAGAAATACTACTTGACAACGAGTCGCAATTGTGCTAACTTCTACTGGCTCGATGGCGAGGTCAACCTGATGCGCTAAATGCGGGTAAAGGTCGGCAAAGGTTTTGCCCGCACTACTCTCGCCGCCCAAGTACGCTAGTTCCACTTTGGGATGATCCTGTAAAAGTCGTACTAGCTGCACCCCGCCATAGCCTGAAGCGCCGACAATTCCGACGGAAACGCGCCCCATATCGCCCATGATGCAAAATTCCTATACACTTACAAATGGGTAAAAACTGATAAGCTTTCGCTGCATTGTAGTACTAAAACAGAAGTTTGGGCGCATCAATTTTGGCAGATTTTGGAAAAGGAGCGAGTGGCTGTTGATGAGTGGCTAGTTGTGAGTGTTGAATTTTGAATTAAAAGACTTTTTTTTGATAACTTAAAACTCACAACTCATAACTCCAATTGGAGCTACAATCAATTTAAGAGCTTCCTTTAAAAAAGTTTACGGTTTACTTATCTGTGCAGCAGCCTAAAACCACCTCTCATCCGTTTCAGTTTGACTCAATCGAAGCCGCGTTAGCAGACCTCAAAGCTGGTCGTTGTCTCGTGGTGGTGGATGACGAAAGCCGCGAAAATGAGGGTGACTTAATCTGTGCTGCGCAATTTGCTACGCCAAGTACAATTAATTTTATGGCGGTGGAAGCGCGGGGGTTGATTTGTCTAGCAATGATGGGCGATCGCCTAGATGAATTAGATTTGCCCTTAATGGTTAGCACCATCCCTATCCCAGAAAGTCACAATACTCCCTTTACCAACCAAACCGCGTTTACGATTAGTATTGATGCTGCGCCACACTTGGGTGTGAGTACAGGCATTTCCGCTGAAGACCGCGCCCGTACAATTCAAGTAGCGATTAATCCTGCAACACGTCCTGAAGATTTACGCCGTCCTGGTCATATTTTCCCGATTCGCGCGCGCGAAGGTGGTGTATTAAAACGCGCGGGTCATACCGAAGCTGCGGTAGATTTAGCACGTTTAGCTGGCCTTTACCCAGCAGGAGTTATCTGCGAAATTCAAAATAATGATGGTTCAATGGCGCGCTTACCACAGTTGATCGAATATGCCAAGCGTCACGATTTAAAAATTATCAGTATTGCGGACCTCATCAGTTACCGCCTGAAGCACGATCGCCTGGTACGTCGTGAAACGGTGACGCAATTACCTACTCAATTTGGACATTTCCAAATCTACGGCTATCGCCACACTCTCGATAACTCTGAACACGTTGCGATTGTCAAAGGCGATCCTGCAACTTTTGCTGACCAACCTGTAATGGTGCGCATGCACTCGGAATGCCTAACAGGCGATGCTTTGGGTTCGCTGCGGTGTGATTGTCGGATGCAACTGCAAGCGGCATTGAAAATGATCGAAAACGCGGGGAGTGGTGTTGTTGTTTACCTACGACAGGAAGGACGAGGAATTGGACTGATTAACAAGTTAAAAGCTTACTCGTTGCAAGATCTAGGCTTGGATACGGTGGAAGCAAACGAACGCTTGGGCTTTCCTGCGGATTTGCGCAACTACGGTATGGGCGCACAAATGTTGATGGATTTGGGGATTCATCAAATTCGCTTGATTACCAATAATCCACGTAAAATTGCTGGATTGAAGGGCTATGGTTTGGAAGTCGTTGATCGCGTCCCGTTACTGATTGAAGCGACAGACTACAACTCAAACTACCTAGCAACCAAAGCGCAAAAGCTAGGTCATATGTTGTTGCAAACGTATCTTGTGACAGTTGCGATTCACTGGCGCGATGAACTCAACTCAGTGACAGAACGTTATGAGCGATTAGAGAAAGTCCGTCACATCGTCAAAACGCATAACTTGTTGCTACAAGAAGAAGCAAGACCTGTTGCGATCGCACTTTTTGGCAAACCTTCGCTGACGGTTCATTTGGGATTAGACCAAGCACACCTTGCTGCACCAGATTGGTATCGCGATGGTAGTCATCCTTACGTCGAAGCGATCGCGCGGATTCTAGATAATTTAATTACTTTACCTTACATTCGCCAACTCGAATTTTTAGTTTCTTCCGGTAGCGATCCTTTAGCTAACTTGCAAGTGCAGCTAGATCGACAGAAGTTAAGCGCAGATCAATTACCTTCTAGCGTATGTCATGAATTGGAAACGCAGAAAATCTATAGTTTTGGAGAACTGTAGGCGAGGAAAAGGGAATTCCCCTTTCCATGTTTTTTAAGCCGAAGCTTGGTCTACTTGCCGAATTTCAGGTTCTGATAAAGTTACATCCAGCGACACAACTGAGTCTTTAATACTGGCAACCTTACTTGCGCCAGGAATAGGGACAACGCACGGCGACTTGGCACGCAGCCAGGCGAGAACAATTGCGTAGACTGAAAAACCTTTTTCTTTGGCGAGATTGGCGATCGCCGGAATATCTTCTAAACGGCTAACGCGCCGACTTCCACCTAAAGGACTCCAAGGTAAAAACGTCAAACCTTCGTTTGCACAGTATTCTAAAACCCCATCAAATTCCGGCTGACGATGCCAAGGATTGTATTGATTTTGAACGGAGACAATCTCGACAACATCTCGCGCTTGCTTGATTTGGTCTACTGAAAAGTTAGAAACACCAACAAAGCGGATTAAACCGGATTCTACAGCTTCTTTGGCGGGTGTGAGTGCTTCCTCAATAGTGTAATTAGGATCAGGTGCATGATATTGCCAAACATCAATTGGTTTATCGCCACCCAACGCCTCAAAACTGACTCGAATAGTTTCACGCAAGTGATCTGGATTGCCATTACGTGTCCAATTGCCCTTAGGACGCATCAAGCCACCCTTCGTCGCAACTGTTACCTGACTTGTATCGCCTTCATACTGCTGTAACGCTTTCGCAATTAATCGCTCGTTATGGTGCTTATCCGACTCATCCTTACAATAAGAATCTGCCGTATCAATCAGCGTCACGCCCAAATCCAAAGCGCGATGAATGACCTCAATCGATTGCGACTCTGGAGGTCTACTACTCAAAGACATTGGCATTCCCCCCAAACCGATCGCGCTGATTGTCACATCAGTATTTCCGAGTTGTGTTGTTTGCATCGGTAATCTCCTAACATAACATAATGGGCGATGATTCTCTTCTGGCATCAATATCTCTATCGTAAGGGCTTGGCAATGCTAAACACTCTGCGATCATGCCGATACTGCCACGCCGATCATCATGCCAACTTGATCGTAAGGGCTTGGCTAGTGCCAAGCCCCTGCTATGACGTGGGTACTACCAGATCACGGTAGGATCATCTCAACTCGATCAACATCTCCACCGTACTAACCCGAAAACCGCACGCGCTAAATAACCGCCGTCCTGCTTCGTTAGCCGCCGCAGTATCCAACCGAATTTGCTGAACTCCAAGACGTTGAAAATGCTCAATTGCCAACAGCACCATTTGCTTTGCAACTCCAGCATGACGATATTGTGGTTCTACCCATAAATCGTGAATAAAACCAAATTCGCGTAGTCGATAAATTGGGATTTCTCGCTCTACAGTACCAATTAAAAACGCTCCTAATTGCTTTGTTTGCGGATCTTCAGCCACTAAAAAAACGCTTTTGTCATTTTTAGCCTGCGCGATTAACCATTGCTCATAACGCTGTTGCGGTTTAGGTAAGAAGCCATATTTCGCACTGTCCCAAGTTTCGTGCAAAGCGCAGATTGATGCAACCATGGGTAGAACTGCGGAGACATCAGTAACTTCAGCAGGACGAATTTGCATATGATTTATTTAGCTAGAAGCACTTGTGTAAAAACGCAGCGCAAAATTCCAGAAAATTCTAGCAATATATAACAAAGATAACGCGAGTCCACCTGCACCGATAACCCAGCCTAACTCAACGCGCCCTAACATCGCTTCGGCGGGAACTGTTGTTAAAAACGTGACGGGAACAACGAATGTAAAGAAAAAGCGGTAAGCAACAGGATACGCGACAATGGGGAATCTTCCCGCTTCTAGCAAGCCTCTGAGAACTTCTGTAACGTTGTAGATTTTGACAAACCAAATACTTGTCGCGCCCAGCATAAACCACAGGCTGTAGAGGCTAGCAAGTCCAAATAGCAAAGGAATGGCACTGAGTAGGTAGTCTTGTGGCGTTAAACTCAATCTTCCGCCTGCGTAACCGATGAGAATACCGCCAAAGATGATATCTGGTAATCCCCACGGTGAAAGCGTGTGACTAGAAAGCCAAAATTGACTACTGATTGGTTTGAGTAAGATAAAGTCTAGTGTGCCTTGTTGTACGTGGTTAACGATGCTGTTGAGGTTAGGTGCTAAGAAGGTACTAGAAAATCCCTGTAATATCGTAAAGATCGCCAGGACAATTAGCGCTTCTTCCCACGCCCATCCTTGAAATGTGTAACCAGTTCGGTAGAATAAAAATAAACTAAATAAGCTACCTGCAAGATTTCCGAGGCTTGTGAGTGTCGCCAAGATGAAGTTAATTCGATACTCTAGTTCAGCGGCGATCGCTGCACCCCATAATAGCTGTAATACTGCTAAATAGCGTTTTATCACGAATCAAGTTTTTATAGTGTTTGTGGTTCATTTTCAATTGTGGCAGTTGTACAGTTAGCTGTATTGCCTAGTGTAAAATCGCACATAGGGAAGTGGAAGTTGATTTATTGATAGTGGAACCTACAGATGCACAATACTTAATCTTGAATGCTTTGGAAACTTTAGATTTGCTTCAATTTAGACTTTATAATGAAAATATAGGTATTTGGTTAATCATAACTGCTAGCTCTGTCTTACCAAGAGCTTATTTGCTGCCAAACGGCGATATTATCCCTGGTGAATAGATATCGGAATGATGAAACAAACTGAACAGCAACAAGACGCGAGACTAGCTGAAATTGTAGCATTAGGTCAACAGCGCTATTTGGATGCAGGCGGCGATCCTAGGTCTTGTACTAGTGGAATGCATGGTGATGATTATTTAACTAATGAAGAACGGCAAGAAGCTTTAATGTTAATGCAAAAACTTGCTAGTATTTATATTAAAAATGGATATGCGTATTGCCAAGGGCGATCGTGGAAGCTAGCTAACAATAGAGTAAACTGCGAAGACAATAAGAGTATTTGACAAATTTTGATTAGAGCGCGATCGCTTCAAGGGTGAATTGCAAATTGGGAAATAAATGAGATGCGATCAGATCTTTTAAGCGATATTGTCTTTGCTGGTATGCACCATCGATGAGTTGACAAGTAAAAGTTGGTTGTTTGGGCTTACCGATGAATTGCAAGCCACCTAAACCGCGAAAGTCTACAATCCAATACTCTGGTATCTCAAGCAAAGCATATTCTTCTACTTTTCGTGCGTAATCATCTTGCCAATTGGTACTAACAACTTCAGCGACAAGTTCAGTTGTCCTGCCATTACAAATAATCGGTTGTTTTTGCCAAAGAGGTTCGGTGCTAAGCTTTGCTTTGTCTAAAACAATGACATCTGGACACAACGCTGTTGCTGAAGCAGCAGGTGGCTTAATCAAACAAGTTTTGGGAATTAACCAATTTAAATTAGAACAAAGAATTTCCGCATAAATTCTACCAGCAATACTGCCTGCAACTTCTTCATGGGAACCTGTAGGTTCCACGTCACGTAGTTCTCCATCAATTAATTCGTAGCGCGGGTTATCTCCGTATGAGGCTCAAAATTCCTCAAAAGTTAGAAGTTTGGGTGGGGTGTAGGTCATAGCTGGTGAGGTTTGCGTAGCCTTATTTTAGCGAAGCTTACGTACTTAAAAAGAGTAATTTGCCCAAGCAATGTTTGAGTAATCGCGGTATATTATTGCTAATTTCTTCTATTAATTAGAAGTGTGGGGCAAGCAAGATGCCTACCCTGCTTACTTGGACAGCCGAGACGGCTATCCCACATTTAATTAAGTTGACTTACTGAACTAGCACTGTTGCTCATAACCTACCAATGACTCTCATTTTTCCGATGAATCAGTGGGGTGAACTAATTTATCGCTACCCCTGTACAAGTAACTTGGATGCATTTGAGACGTGCTACAAATTTCCTGAAGATCTAGGTCATGGGTTTATTCGGGAAATAGAACTCTCGTCGGAAATATGGTTGGTAATTGCCAATTATTGATATCGCGACGACGTAATGTTGAAAGCAGCGGTGCATAAGCACTTAGTGCAATTTATAGTTGACTCTGTTTCATGGGAAGTTTAACACTTTATCTGAGAAGCTGATAACGTCAGATGAAAAATTGGCTTAATCTTTATTTTAAGCTATTCTTACTATTAGCTTTTTCCTTTTTCTTGGTTACAGCTTGCCACAGTCAGATAACTCAAAAAGCAGATATTCCAAAGACACAGTTAGCAATTTCTAATTGTCGATTTGTTGTGCATCAATTAGGGAAAACCTGTGTTCCACTTCAACCCCAACGTATCATTGTTACGGATGAAATCATTTTAGATGCAGTCTTGGGGTTGGGCTTAAAACCTGTAGCAACAGCAGAACCAAATATTGCAGGTCGTCGAGGACGACATTTAGCAGGTAAGGTAGATAGCGTAGCGTCTTTAGGAACGCGTAGCCAAATTAATATTGAGCAGAACCCAACAAGCTGAAGATGCCCTTGCACAGTATCAACAACGAGTAAAACAATTACGAAAAGCCATAAAAGAAAAACCTGAAAAGATAGAGATTTCTGTGAGCCGTTTTTATAAGGGTGAATTTTTACCACAGTTTGATACAATTTTCTCATTTTCGGGAGGTATCTTACAGGAAGTGGGTTTTTCTGCACCACCTCATCAAGTTGAACTGGCGATCACTCCAGATACAGCCTATGTCCTTATTAGTTTAGAACGATTAGATTTACTAGATGCAGATGTTTTATTTGTCATGCTTGATCCAGGCTCACAAGACAATTTCAATCAATATCAAAAAAGCCCACTGTGGCAAAAACTAAGCATTGTTCAATGCAATCGCGTTTATACCGTAGATTCAGGTTACTGGTACGCGGGAAATATCTTAGCTGCAAATGCCATTCTTGATGACTTGGAAAAATATCTCGTCAACACACCTTAAACTGATGTCTTCCTCCGCAGCAACACTCAAACGATCAAGTAGTGCAATAACTTGCATTAACACGCATTTTGTGCTGGGCAGTTCTCTAAATCAGGCAAAGTATCAAATTCTAACAAAGCTATGCTAAGGTTTTCCAGGACGGGTAAGGGTAGGGAAGTGATGCGTAATTATGCTTTGTACACACTACGCGTTGCGCATTTTCTCAGATTATTGCCCTAATCGTCGTATCAACTGGCATGTAACTATTGATGCGATCGCATTTTCTCAGATTATTGTCCTATTAGTCGTAGCAACTAGCGTCTTATCTCGCGTTAACTTTTGCCCTCAAACATCAGTTAGCTTTCGAGTGCTGCCAACCAAGCTTGTAAATCTGTCATGCTAGTAAAATCAAGCAATGCTTCACCAAGATTTTCGAGTTGTTCTAAAGGCAAAGATTCAACAAGCTGACGTACATCCGATGCTAACTCTCCCACCCGTCGATGTAATTGACGCAAAATGAGCGATTTTTCTCCTTGTTGTATTCCTTCCTGCTTGATCTCTCGGTAAACTCGTATTTCTTGCAGTATGATTCCTAACATTGCTTCTACCTCGCGTTGACAGAACTCTGGATTGCAAATATTAAAAATATAATTATGCACCCATACCTGAATATTGTTTTACTCCACGTCGCCATAACCAGCGATTAATAACAAAAAATAACGCAATCCAACCCAGCATAACTAAAAAGCCTTGTAATACATTCACTGGTAAACCGATTAGTATTGATGCGGGGAAGTCAATTAAATAAGGAAATGGTGTCCAAAGTAATACATTGCGGATATTTTCGGGAAACATTTCTAAGGGTGCAATTAAGCCTGAAAAAAAGAGATAAAATAAAAACCAAAAGTTCTCAATTGCGTTAGCTCTTTCAGTCCAAAAGGCAAATAAAGCAAACGTGTACTGAATGAGAAATCTTAAAATAAATGCCGAAACAACTGTTACTACAAACAATAAAATATTACTAAAACTTGGTATCCAAAGAGCTTGCGGATAAAGAAAGAAAAACAACGCTACTAATAATAAAGCAAACGGTAGACGTGCTAATCTTTCTGAAAGATGCGCAGCGACATGATGCCATACAGGATCGAGTGGTTGTAATAATCTAGGAGAAAGTTTTCCTTCGACAACTTCTTTCTCAAATTCATAAATTACCCACACTACAGTAAATTGTCGGACAACAAAAACCGTAAGAAAGTAACGTGCAAAATCTTCGGGACTCAACCCAAATTGTCCGCTTTGAGCCGCTTGTGTCCACACTCCCATTAAAATCAGTGGTAAGCTACCAGACAAAGCCCATAAAAATAGCTCAGCGCGGTATTCGAGCATATATGCATAATAACTGGTAAGCAAAACGCTAGCTTTTTTCAGAAGCGAGTTCATGACACACCACCAGCCCTAAAGACACGACCAATAACTTCTTCGACGGGTGGATCAGTTACAGTTAAATCTATGACTTCTAACTCTGCCAAAATTTGGGCAACGGTACGAGTTAAGGCTTCGCGTTGCACTAAAAAACGTGCTGATTGTCCTTCTATAGACTTAATTTCGCCATAATGCATCAGCTTCCCTTCGGGTAAAGGGTGGGCGAGTTCTACTTGTACTTCGCGATAAGGTGCAAATCTATCAATTAACCCTGTTAAACTGCCATCGTAAATCAATTGTCCTTGGTGAATGACAAGGACGCGATCGCACAATGCGCTAATATCTGCCATATAATGACTTGTTAATAAAATCGTCGCATCGTATCTTTTGTTATATTCGCGTAAAAATTCGCGGACTCCAACTTGGGCGTTAACATCAAGTCCTAGCGTTGGTTCGTCTAAAAATAGTACCTTGGGTTGATGAAGTAACGCCGCCATTAGTTCGGCTTTCATGCGTTCCCCCAGCGATAGTTTGCGTACGGGTTGGTTTAGCTTCCCTTGTAGTGACAGCATTTCTGTGAGTTCGCCCACACGCTGACGATATTCTTTATCCGAAAGGTTATAGATTGCTGCGTTGATCTTTAATGTGTCTAGCGCGGGTAAATCCCAAATTAACTGTTGCTTTTGCCCCATGACAAGCGTGATTTGTTTCAAAAATCCTAGCTTGCGTTGAAACGGGATGTATCCAGCGACGCGTACGCGCCCTGCTGAAGGGTGAATCAAACCTGTCAACATTTTAAGCGTAGTAGTTTTCCCTGCACCATTTGCCCCTAAAAAGCCGACAACTTCCCCAGGTTTAATCTCAAAGGAAACTTGTTTGACTGCTTCTACCATGCGATAGGTACGGCGGAAAAAGTGTTGTATGGCTCCTTTTAATCCAGGTTCTTTAACGGCGACAGGATAAACTTTACTGAGGTTCTCAGCCGAAATGATGGGCATAAAAAGGGGTGAGGGGTGAGGTGTGAGGAGTGAGTAGCTAGTGGTTAGTCAAGTCATTATTGATTCAGTGGTGCGGGCATCTTTCCTGCGTTTAACTTAGGTAAATTGGACATAAAGAAAATTGCAGATGATTTGTTGATGTTCTCCATGAACAATAGTAATAAAAATCTTAGTAAGAATGCTGAGTGACGCTTACGACTGGATCGAACAATCCCTCGCAACTATCCATAAAGCTGATTGGTATCGTAGTGTACAGACAATTCAAGGACGTTCAGGGGCTACTGTAGAAATCGATGGGCGATCGCTTGTCAATTTTGCGAGTAATGATTACCTTGGATTAGCGAGTGACGATCGCTTAATTCAAGCTGCGATTACGGCAACACAAAAATATGGTACAGGTAGTACAGGGTCGCGATTACTCAGCGGACATCGCGAATTACACCGCGAATTAGAATGTGCGATCGCCGCGCTCAAGCAAACCGAAGATGCTCTTGTCTTTAGTTCGGGCTATCTTGCAAATATTGGCGTCATTTCGGCAATTGTCGGGAAACGCGATTTAATTTTATCAGATCAGTACAATCACTCATCGTTAAAAAGTGGGGCGATTCTTAGCGGTGCAACGGTAATTGAATATTCGCATTGCGACCTCGCATCGATTCAAACGCATCTTCAACAACGCGATCGCTATCGTCGCTGTCTGATTATCACCGATAGTGTTTTTAGCATGGATGGCGATTTGTGTCCTCTACCAGAGCTACTTGATTTAGCCCAACAACACAATTGTATGCTGTTAGTTGATGAAGCTCATGCGACTGGGGTATTAGGAGATGGTGCTGGATGTGTAAAACACTTCGGCTGTATACAACGTCAGTTAATTCAAGTTGGTACGCTCAGTAAAGCTTTGGGGAGTTTAGGCGGCTATGTTGCTGGAGGCAAAACTTTAATCGATTTCTTGCGCAATCGCGCTCCTAGTTGGATATACACTACTGCACTTTCACCTGCAAATACGGCAGCAGCTTTAGCAGCAATTCGCATTATTCAGCAAGAACCCGAACGACGTCAACAATTATGGCGCAATATAGACGAGTTGAAGTTACTTCTACATCAACAGTTACCGCACTTAAAATTACTACCGTCTGAATCTGCGATTCTTTGCTTATTATTACCAAGCCCCGCGAGTGCTTTGACTGCGGCTCATCGTTTGCAAGATGCGGGGATTTTTGCGCCAGCAATTCGCCCCCCCACAGTACCCACAAGCCGGATTCGGATTTCACTCATGGCGACGCATACATTCAGTCACATGAAGCAACTTGTCGATGTTTTGAGTGCCATCAATATAGTTTCATCTAAACCTGCTCGCGGCGATCAACAATAACAACGTTGGAATCGTCACTAACAGGTTCTACGTACTCTGTACTGCGAGTTACTTCGGGTGTTGCATTGTGATGAAGATTTTGAACTTCAGTAGCAGCTGGAATATCGTAAACCCCAAACTCTTGAATGCCTCGATTCATTAAAATTGCTTCGGCGTTGATGATGTCTTGTGTCGTACCATCGACAATTACTAAATAACCACCACCAGCAACTTGTTCATTGTAGATTCTTGCTCGTTCTTCGGGAATACCTAAACCAAGCAATGCACCGAGTAAACCGCCTGTTGCAGCACCAACTGCACCTGCGGCAATCGCACTCGTTAAAGCGGAAGCGACTTCGCCAGCAAATAATACTGGACCGACCCCAGGAACGACAAGACTACCCAAACCAACGAGTAAGCCTGTGATTCCTCCTAATATGCCCCCTGTCAGCGCTCCGGCTGTTGCGCCTTCACCAGCTTTATTGTCGAAGGTGTCGTTTACATCAATTCCGGCGATTTCGTCTTGAGTTGCTTCGTCACGAGCAATGATCGAAACTTTATCCATTGAGAAACCGCGATCGCGTAAATCATTGATTGCTTGTTCTGCATCTAAATAACTAGAGAATACACCAATTGCTCGTCTTCTTATGTCATTTACCATTTTTTACCACCTTACTTAGGCTTTCAACAATTTATTTGATATGACACTTGAATTTCTATCAAATTAATGACTAAAACATCATCAATCTAAGGAGATACACTACAATATAAAAAAATAATGACTTTACAAAAGCTGTTATTTTTATTTTATCTTTAATATGCAAACAAACTTTTTGGTTTAGGTAAAAACAATGAGAAATAAAGTAATTTTAGAGTGCAGAATAATTATTAATGTATGGCAATCATAAATTAGAATTTTATTTCAAAACAAAAGATATGTAAGTTAAAAAGCGTGTAATTCGCTGTCTTGATATATATAAAGGTAGCTAAAACAACAATCTATCAAACTAAAGCTTACTTGCGCGAGGTAATTAGTTATTAGAGAAAACAACTAGCCTCAACGGAAATTGCGACTCATGAGTTCGGTTCTACGACTGCCCTCGATGACCAAATCCCGATATCTTATGTATTGAGATCGAGATTAAAGCACTACAAACAATGGCGAGTTGAAGGGGTGAGTACTGGTGCGCAAATGGATAATCCCAACACTGAGTGAAATACTAGCGAGCAACGACGCACAGCACGGCGGCTATGGTAGCAATTCTTGCCTAGTGTCTCCAACTAGCGAAGAATGTACTTTGGCAGATAAGCCTGTCAAAGCAGCGCAGCAATGGCACGTTGCGATCGCCGCCTTAGAGAACCTACTACGACAAACACTTCTTCAAGACACGGTTGATGAGAATTGCAGTGCATCGCCGCAGGGAGTTGTGTTGGCAAGTTTTGCACCAGCGATCGCCAATCCCCAACTTATTAGCAAGCTACCCGCGTGGACTTTTACTAAAGATTCTTGGCAGCATCAACTACTTCCAGCAGATGTCACTTGCGTTGCGGCACACAAAACTTTACAAGTAGCTGCCGAATCAGGAATTCCATTACCGTTGCTTCCTGGAGATCCGCTAGCACAGGAACAGTTTTGTTTAGTGTTAACCGCACAGTTTAGCTTTGTGATGGTTTTAGCCGAAAACGGTGGCGTACCAATATTTTTATTTTCGTTTGAACCAGAAGTTGTTGAACAGGCGTGGTATGCGCTGCGAGCAAGAGCCGTGCTGACAACTTCTGAGTCAGTATTACATCTTGATAAATTAGTTCAACAATATTATCCCATAGCGCCAGATTACCAAACAGTCATGCACTTTAGTCGCTTGCTGTTGCGGCATATGCCAGAAGTGCCACACGAAGAAGTGCGTGATAGTGCAATCCGAAATCATAACTCGGAACTCAGTTCCTCCGCACCGCGATCTGATGTGGAGTTACTGCAAGCATTTGCGCATGAAGTGCGGACACCGTTAACAACGATTCGGACATTGACTCGCTTGCTCCTGAAGCGCCGCGACTTGGCAACTGATGCGATCAAACGGTTAGAAATCATTGACCATGAGTGTACCGAGCAAATCGACCGCATGGAACTTTTATTTCGTGCAGCAGAACTAGAAAAGTGTACTGCTAAGCACTCAGGTACTTATTTAACGGCGATGTCATTAACGCAGGTACTACAGCAAAGTGTTCCGCGTTGGCAAAAACAGGCGAGTCGGCGTAACTTGACTTTGGATGTTGTTTTACCGCAGCAGCAGCTACCAACCGTCGTTAGCGATCCAAAAATGCTGGATCAAGTATTAACAGGGCTAATCGAAAACTTTACGCGCAGCTTACCGCCAGGAAGCCATATCCAAGTACAAGTTATTCCTGCGGGAGATCAGTTAAAGTTGCAATTGTTGCCTAAGTCTCAGCTAGGCGAAAACGATAAAGGACACCAATCTACAGTTCCACCGATTCGCAAGTCACTAGGGCAGTTACTCACGTTTCAACCCGAAACAGGCACTATTAGTTTGAACATTACAGCTACTAAGCAGCTATTTCAAGCAATTGGCGGTAAACTCATCGTGCGCCAACGCCCCCATGAAGGCGAAGTTTTAACGATTTTCTTACCATTGGACGTTAAGCAGACCGAATATTGCAGTTAGACTTAGTAAAACGACAACTCATTCGATAAACTTCTAATTAGATATCGGTTCAATTAGAGAAATGGAACAAGATATCATGCAATTGCTGCTGCGCTTTTTTAAAGTGCTAGCCGACGAAAGCCGATTGGGACTTCTAGGGATTTTAGCGAATCAAGAATGCAGTGTGGAAGAATTAGCCGTATTACTGCAATTGAAAGAACTAACGGTATCGCATCATCTCAATAAGCTCAAAGAGTTGCAGTTGGTAAAAATGAGCACTGAAGGAAACACCCACCTGTATCAGCTAGCCACTGAAGCTTTACAAGGTATCAGCAAAGAGATTTTTTCGCCAAAGCAGATTGCTACGTCGCGAACTGATCGGCTATCAATTCATGCAGAGCGAGATCAGATGAAGAAGTAGAGAGTGGATAGTGACCAGTGCGTAGGTTTTGAGTTACCCCTCATTTTATTCTTCCTCTGCCCCCCTGCTTCTTCAACTTTCTGACCCCCGATCCCTGAACCCTGACCTCTCAACAGGATCTACAGGTAAAAGCACATTGAAAGTCGAACCTTCTCCCAAGCGGCTTTTGACTGAGATCGAGCCACCACAGCGCAAGAGAAGTTGTTGCACAATAGTTAAGCCTAGCCCTGCACCACTACCATCTTCACCAGCGGCGGGGCGGACGCGATAGAAGCGATCAAAGATCTTAGGAATTTCAGTCGGTGCAATACCAATACCTGTGTCGCGAAATTCGAGTTGGACAAAATCACCTTGCAGACGCGATCGCACCCAAACTTGACCGTTGGTAGGGGTAAACTTGATGCTGTTGTGCAATAAGTTAATCACAATTTGTTTGAGCCAAGCACTCACACAGGAAACGGGAGGTAAATCCTCAGGTACGGTGTAAGCAAGCATAATGCCTTTTTCAGTTGCTAATGGCTGATATGTACTGACAACGCCAGGCACAATTTCACTCAAGCGCACTGATTCTAAAGGTGTTTGTACCGCACGTTCCAACTGGATTAAGTCTAATAAACCATTAATGAGCGAGTTTTGGCGATCGCATTCTGTACTCAGTACTTGCAAATACCTTTGTTTTTGTGCAGGTTTAAGTTGCGGAGAATTGAGTAAACTGAGTGCCATTTTCATATGCGCCAAAGGTGTCCGCAGTTCTTGACACAACTCACTTACAAACTCATCTTTTAAAGAAAAACTACTTTGCTTTTTTGTCCGAGTTGCTTTATTAAGTGCGCGATCGCGGCGTAATTTAGTCCGACTGCGAATTTGTTCTTGGTGATGAATTTGTTTGGTTAAGATTTGATTTAAAAATAACGGTTCAGGAATTATTGGAACTTCTAGAGTTAACGACGTAGCTGATTGACTGATGCTTTTGAGACTATCAAGTACTGGTTGAATTACGCGTCCTTCAAACGAATAAGACGCGACCAACGGCGGCTTTTTGCGGCTTGTAGTTGGTGATGCATTTTCTTTGACTTTCTGTTGTCGCTGCTTTGGTCCTAGTCGATATGCCAGGATTAGACCACAGAAATTACTAGAGGCGATCGCCAAAAAGTATTCTCGACGTAACTGATTATTTAGTTTAAGCGGAATGGGAACGTTAGGAGACTTGAATTCGTCAGCGTTGTCGCCGCCTTGGTGAACAATCATGTATGTAATATGCGGCTGCTGTACTTGATTGTGATAACGCTGAATTTCTGCGTGCCAAATTTCACCTGGTGGTAGCTTTAACCACAGTGTTGCCGAAATTTGATTTTCAATCAAAACATCAATTGTCGCCCTGACTAATGAAAGCAAAGTTGCAGCGCTAACAGCTAAAAGTTGCGGGGGTGGTTCTACGTTGAGAATAGACTTATAAAGCGAATCCATAGTGAGTAATATTGTTTTGCTTTAAAGTTGCTACTTAGGAGAAGCAGAGGAAGAATAAAATGAGGGGTAACTCAAAACTCGCGCACTAGTCACTAGCCACTAACTACTAACCACCACTCCCTTGTATCTTTTGGACGTTGTGTCTTTCTTGCAAAGCAAATCTTGCTTGTTCGCGATCATCAAAGTGGATTTTTTCTGTTCCTAAAATTTGGTAGTCTTCGTGACCTTTCCCCGCAATGAGTACGCCATCTCCTGGTTGGGCTTCGAGGATCGCTGTACGAATCGCACTCGCGCGATCGCAGATTACTTTTGGCTGTATGGTTTCGGGGATTCCGGCTAAAATATCTTGCAAAATGCGTTCGGGGTCTTCGGTGCGCGGGTTATCTGACGTGACAACCGCGATATCTGCAAGTTGCGCCGCAATTGCTCCCATTCTCGGACGCTTCGTGCGATCGCGATCGCCACCACAACCAAACACGCAGATCATTTTGCCTGGAATAAAAGGGCGTGAGGCTTTGAGTAAATTTTCTAAACTATCAGGTGTGTGCGCGTAATCGACAATCACGCTAATATCTTGCTTAGCATCGATTTGCACGCGTTCCATTCGCCCAGGAACTTCCGTAAATTTTGGTAAAGCTTGGGCAATTAATTCTAAATCTACACCCAGGTGTAACGCTGCGGCGACAGATGCCAACATATTTGAAAGGTTGTACTCGCCGACTAAAGGCGAACGAAACGCAATATCTCCTTTGGGTGTATGCAGCATTCCATTTACACCCGTCGGTTCATAGTTTAGATCGCTCGTCCAAAATTCAGCTTCTTCCGCATTGTGGACGCTATAGCGCCATAGTTGCTGTGCAGGTATTTGTGCAATGAGCCTTTGTCCGTAAGCATCATCTGCATTAATCACCGCGCGTCCTTGAAGATAATCAGGGCTAAATAACAGTGCTTTCGCCGCAAAATAATCTTCCATATCCTTGTGGAAGTCAAGGTGGTCTTGCGTTAAATTTGTGAACACCCCAACTTCAAACGGACAGCCCATCACTCGTCCTTGGGCTAAAGCATGCGAACTGACTTCCATTACGCCCCACTGACAACCAGCGTCGCGGGCTGCGGCTAATTGTTGCTGAAGTTCGACTGCAAAGGGTGTGGTGTGCGTTGCGGTTTGCTCATAACCTTGCCATCGCGTGTAGAGAGTTCCCATCAATGCGGTGGGAAACTGCGCTTGTGTGAGAAAAAATTCAATGAGGTGCGTTGTTGTTGTTTTGCCATTCGTACCTGTCACACCCACAAGTTTGAGTTGTTTTGCAGGGTAGCCATAGAAAGCCGCAGCCGAAGAGGCGCACGCTTCTACCATATCAGTTGCCGCGATAACGCAAGCATCTTTAGTTGCAGGCTGTTTTTTTGCTGCATCGGTGGAAATTAACGCGGCGATCGCTCCCGATGCGATCGCACTTTGCCAAAATTCACCGCCATCAACTCGCGTCCCTGGCATTCCAATAAACAGATCTCCTGCTTGGCAAGCATGAGAGTTTGTTTTTAATCCCGTAACTTCCGTATCGATTGCTGCGTGTTGGGGTACTTCGACAACACTTGCAATATTTGTTAACAATTCGCGCAATTTCATGGCATCAACTCCTCACAACAAAAACTCAAAAGACCCTAAAATCCCTCACCCGCTGACCCCTGTACGGGCAAGGCACTGCCTTGCCCGTCTGACCTCTGACCCCTGACCGCTGCCACAAACACACATCCTTTACTCTGAATCATGAGTTTTGAGATATTTCTGTAGCAATTGCTCCAACTGCGACACACTGGCGCGGGGAGAAGGACGAGGAATTTGCGTTTCTTTGCCATTATTGTTTTGACACAGGACTGGAACTTCATACTGATACGCCTCAACCCAATCTGCACGAGTTGTAATGTCTCGTACTTCCAAATCGAAGCTGAATGAGTGAATTTGTGCCAATTTTTCCTCCAATCCCTCACACAAATGGCACCCTGGCTTACTGTATAAGATTAATCGCATTTTAGAGAAACCACTTCATAAAAAACAAAGGCTCGACGTAAAAAATCAAAAGCTTTCACCCATGCCATATTTAGATATTCTGGATGTAGGAGAAATAACCAAAGAATTGACATGAGCTTTTCGACCGAATCTCAGACGCAGACTGATAGTTTTGATTTAGATCAACTTAACCAGAGATTTGACACTGCTCATCCAAGAGAGATTTTAGCTTGGTGCGTTGAGCATATTGTAAAGGGACTAGTGCAAACGAGTGCCTTTAATGTTGATGATATGGTCATCACTGATATCTTATACCGCGACCTCAAGTACGCAGTTCCAGTCATTTTTCTCGACACGTTACATCACTTTCCCCAATCATTAGAATTTGTTGCCAAAGCGAAGGAAACGTATAACCTTGACTTGCGCATCTATAAAACTCCTGATGTAAACACGCGGGAAGCATTTGCCGCTAAATATGGTGAAGCCTTGTGGAACAAGGATATCGAGAAATTTCACCACGTCACAAAAATTGAACCTTTGCAGCGTGGTTTAGAAGAACTCAACACCGTTGCTTGGATTACGGGGCGACGTCGCGACCAAGCTGTGACCCGTGCCGATATGCCAGTATTTGAATTAGATGCCCAACAGCGTCTTAAGGTGAATCCTTTGGCAAGTTGGATGCGTAAAGACTCCTGGAATTATGTTTTCCAACACAATGTCATTTACAACCCACTCCACGACCAGGGTTATCCCAGCATCGGCGACGAACCAATCACCACCCCCGTCGCTGAAGGCGAAGACGAACGCGCAGGACGCTGGCGCGGTATGGGTAAAACTGAATGCGGAATTCATATTTAGTAAGTGATTAGCAATTAGTAGTTAGCTATTAGCGAAATGATTAAAATCCTCCACCTATCCGATATTCATATGGGCAGTAGCTTCTCCCACGGACGCATTGACCCTCAAACAGGAACTAACACACGACTAGAGGATTTTGTCAAGACTTTGGCGCGGTGTATTGACCGTGCGATATCAGAACCCGTTGACCTTGTTGTTTTTGGTGGCGATGCGTTTCCTGATGCAACCCCACCACCGTTTGTCCAAGAAAAATTTGCGAGTCAGTTTCGCCGCTTGGTCGATGCGCAAATTCCCACAGTTTTATTAGTTGGTAATCACGACCAACACTCGCAAGGACAAGGCGGGGCGAGTTTGTGTATTTATCGAACTTTGGGTGTACCAGGATTTATTGTGGGCGATCGCCTCATGACGCACCACATCCAAACGCGCAATGGTTCGATTCAAGTCATCTCGCTACCGTGGCTAACGCGTTCAACGCTGCTAACACGCCCCGAAACCGAAGGACTGTCTTTAGCTGAAGTCAATCAGTTACTCATTGATCGCCTGCGTGTCGCCCTCGAAGGTGAAATTCGTAGCCTTAACCCAGAAGTCCCAACGGTGTTATTGGGGCATCTCATGGTTGATAATGCTTCCTACGGTGCTGAACGCTTTTTAGCGGTTGGTAAAGGCTTCACAGTACCACTATCCTTGCTGGCGCGTCCTTGTTTTGATTACGTCGCGCTAGGACACGTCCACCGCCATCAAAATTTGAATAAATCAAACGATCCGCCAATTATTTACCCAGGAAGTATCGAACGTGTCGATTTTAGCGAGGAAAAAGAAGATAAAGGCTATGTAATCGTCGAAATCGAACGTGGTAAAGTGCAGTGGGAATTTTGTCCTTTACCCGTGCGTACATTCTGCACAATTGATGTTGATGTGTCGAATGCTGCTGATCCGCAAGCAAAAATATTAAAGGCGATCGCCCAAAAAAATATTAATGATGCTGTTGTACGTCTTATTTATAAACTCCGTTCTGAGCAACTAGACCAAATTGATACAGCACTGCTGCATCAAACATTAAGCCCAGCGCATACTTATACCATTCAACCCGAATTAATTAGCCAACTCGCACGTCCACGCGTACCCGAACTAGGAACAAGTAACGCGATTGATCCTCTAGAAGCTCTAAGAACTTATTTAAACAATCGAGAAGACCTCAAAGATATCTCAGCCCCAATGTTAGAAGCTGCACACAAGCTATTAGCGGGTGATAATGAAGAATGGTTCAACCTAGATCCAAACAACACAGACAACAAAGCTGCTAGTAGTCAAGAAGCTATAAACCTTACAGATCGTCAACTGCGCTTACTTTAAAGAAGACCTAACGGGTTGCTCAATACTTAGTTGCTATATTGGACTAGCGATTCGCTGGCGTTCGATGAAAAATTCTATTATTGATTAACTTAATTACTAGTGACTAAGTGCCAAAGTTATAGACGTTACTATTTAGTATTAAGCTATCTAAGATCAAAACTTAAAAGCGAAAAATTCAGTAATTATTCTTTATTTTCGCTAGGCGATTGAGACGCCGCTGCGCTTCAATCTGAGAATTATTAGCACTAAATAATTGGTAATTAACTACGCACTTTTTTCGTTAAAATCTCAACACTAAATGCTTATCGATTACCTCTTTTGAATTACCCAACCAAGAAAAGTGTAACTCCCAATACTTTTGTAGAATTAGACAATTCTTAGGCAGTTGAAATGCGAATCTGATTTTTCAGCATAATTACGGATGTGCTAGGAATTTATGGCTTTTATAAGTAGATAAGATGCGAAATTTTACAGATGAAGCTGTACGCAGCATCGTAGACAACACTCAACTTTATTGGTTTTAAGCTCTCTATATTGTCAGCGATCGCCAACCTTCTGTGAAAACTAGTAGGTTTTACTTAAAATATACCAATCATACTACTAAAAACTACCGGCACTTATCTAAAAAAAAGAATTTGATCAATCAATGCTTCAGACAAGATAATGTAAACAGCTAATAATTGTAGTGAACTATGTTACTTAAACAAAGTATAATTTATTACTAGTTTTATTAAATATATGAGGGTGCCGAAACCAAACCTATTGCTGAAAATACCTAATAGTAAGGCGCACGAGTCGCGTGGAGTTACATTACATCGATTGCTTATTGTGCCTTTTATACTACAAATTTTTACAGTTGTAGGAGTGGTAGGATATTTCTCGCTGCGTAACGGACAACAAGCAGTCAACGACTTGGCGTATCAGTTGATGGATAAAGTCAATCGTCTTGTGACGCAGCATCTTGATAGCTATCTATCAACTCCTCAGCAAATTAATCAGCTGAATATTGATGCCATTCAACTCGGAATATTAGACTTACAAAACTTTGACACAGCAGGGCATTATCTGTGGAAACAGATGCAAGTGTATGATGTGAGCTACATAGGTTATGCTCTCACCACAGGGGAACTGGTTGCATCTGGGCGGTATTTAGATGGTAGAGGCGTGACGATTGATGAGCTTTCGTCGCGTACTCAAGGAAAAGCATACACTTACGCAACGGATAATCAGGGCGATCGCACGCGAGTTTTAAGAGTTTATGACAACTATCAACCGTTGACAGAATCTTGGTATACGTATGCAGTAAAAGCCGGAAAACCCGTGTGGAGTCCAGTATATACCTGGAACGATCCGGCAGGTCACTTGTTGATTACGGCAAGTCATCCTATTTACAATCAAAATAACAAACTTATTGGTGTGTTTGGAGCAGATTTTTTACTAACTAAAATTAGTCATTTTCTTCGTAGTTTAGATATCAGTCCTTCCGCCAAAATTTTTATTATTGAACATGATGGCAAGTTGATTGCTAGTTCTAGTACAGAAAAACCCTTTACACTGCTTCAAGGCAAAGCTCAAAGACTTAATGTTTTACAAAGTCAAGATGCCTTAATCCAAACTACAGCAAAGTATTTATACAATGAATTTAGCAGCTTTGCCACAATTAATATTAGCCAAGAACTAAGTTTTCAGCACGATAATGAACGTCATTTTGTTCGTGTAACACCGTGGAAAGACACACTTGGACTTGATTGGTTAGTGGTGGTTGTCGTGCCTGAATCTGACTTCATGGCACAAATTAATGAAAATACAAAAATCACAATTATTTTCTGCTTCTCGGCAATGCTACTGGCTACGCTTTTAGGAATGTTGACCTCGCGATGGATTACCCAGCCAATTCGAGAACTCAGTGCAGCTAGCAAAGCGATCGCCTATGGAGATTTAGACCAAAAAGTTGAGATTAAAGGAGTCAGAGAACTGGATGTCTTATCGCAGTCATTTAATCGGATGGCATTACAACTTAAAGAATCCTTTGAACAGCTAGAAACAAGAGTAGAAAAACGCACAGCCCAACTCAACGAAGCTAAACAAGCTGCCGAAGCTGCGAATCGTGCTAAAAGTGAATTTCTTGCTAACATGAGTCATGAATTGCGTACTCCTTTAAATGCAGTTCTTGGGTTTACAACATTGATGAATCAAGACGCCTCCCTCACCGCTGAACAACGAGAAAATCTAAAAATTATTAATCGCAGTGGCGAACACTTGCTGACATTAATTAATGACGTTCTTGATATGGCAAAAATTGAGGCAGGTCGTATGACATTAAATAAAAAAAACTTTGACCTATATAGCCTTTTAGATACAATTGAAGAAATGTTCTCCTGCAAAGCTCAGTTAAAAGGCTTACAGCTACAAATTGAGCATACCGTAGAAGTCCCTCGCTACATTAATTCAGACGAAATCAAATTACGCCAGATTCTCATTAATCTTGTCGGTAATGCGATTAAATTTACGCAAGAAGGTCATGTGTTTTTGCGTGTAACAACCGTAGAGAATCAAGATACAATACCAAAGCTCACTCCACAAACAACACTACATTTTGAGGTAGAAGACACTGGAGTAGGAATCGCAGCACATGAAACCGAAATGCTATTTAAACCTTTTGTGCAAACAGAAACGGGACGAAAATCCGAACAAGGAACAGGGTTAGGTTTAGCGATCACGCACAAATTTATTCAACTGATGGAAGGAGCAATTACGCTTAGTAGCCAGTTAGGAAAAGGCACAATTTTTCAGTTCAATATTCCTGTTGAACTTGCTGAAGCTACATCACAGGAAACTGAGACTCAACGCGTTATTGGTTTAGAGCCAGGACAACCACAGTATCGGATTTTAGTCGTTGACGATCACTTAGCGATGCGCCGCATTCTGAAACAAACGCTAACTAACATTGGGTTTGAGGTACGCGAAGCTGAAAATGGTCAAGACGCGATCGCGCTGTGGAACATCTGGGAACCACACTTCATCTTGATGGATATGCGGATGCCGATTGTCGATGGCTATGAAGCAACTCAATATATTAAATCCCAACCAAAAGGTCAATCAACAATTATTGTTGCTTTCACGGCTAGTGCGTTTGAGCAAGAACGAGCAACTGTCTTAGCAACAGGTTGCGATGATTTTATTCGTAAGCCGTTTCGCGAAGAAGTCATTTGGGAAAAGCTCAAGCAACATCTTGGTGTCCGTTATATTTATGAAAATCCACGTTCAATTCGCGAAACGCTGCAAGAAATAGCCCCAGGTTACGCGCTTAATGCTGATAACCTCAACGTTATGCCGACCGCGTGGATTGCGCAACTGCACAATGCTGCGGCGAAACTTGACGCCGAAACTATAGCTCAACTGATTACAGAAATTCCTACAGATTATGCGTTTCTCGCCCAAGCATTGCAACAAAAAGTAAATAACTTTGACTTTGATCAAATTATCGACTTAGCTCAGCCATCCTCGTTATGAATAGCTCTCCCCTTGATGCACCACGCACAATTTTAATCGTTGACGATGTTCCTGAAAACCTGCGCGTCTTGTCCAAAACTTTGTTAGGACAAGGCTATCAAGTCCGCTGTGCGAAGAATGGTGCTATGGCATTGATGGGAGCTAATACCGCCCCACCCGATGTGATTCTCCTCGATATTAAAATGCCCGATCTTGATGGCTACGAAGTTTGTCGTCGCCTGAAAGCTTCGCCCACAACGCACGATATTCCAGTGGTTTTCTTGAGTGCTTCGGATGATGTTCTTGATAAAGTCAAAGCTTTTGAAGTTGGCGGAGTAGATTACATTACGAAACCATTTGAGATTGCAGAAGTTTTAGCCCGCGTTCAAAGTCAGATTGCGCTGCGAAGTGCCAAAGCAGAAATTTCTCAACTCAATACCCAACTAGAACAACGTATTCAACAGCGTACAGTACAGCTACAAGCAGCTAACCAACAGCTACAACGCGAAATCAAAGAACGCAAACTTGCAGAAAAACGGCTACAAGAAAGTGAAGAACGACTTGAAAGTATTTTAAATTCCCTAGAAGAAGTTGTGTGGTCAGTTTGTCCAAAAACCCGCAAGCTTTTTTATCTCAATTCGGCTGCGCAAAAAGTTTATGGTCGTCCTGTTGCTGAATTTTTTGAGAATCCCAATTTGTGGTTAGAAGCGGTGCATCCAGAAGATCGCCGCAAAGTTGAGCGATCGCATCAAATGCTACTTCAACAAGGCAGTGCTGAGTTAGAGTACCGCATTTTACAACCTGACGGCACGCTACGATGGGTGAGTACTCGTAGCCGCGTTATCTACGAAAATAGTGTTGCTGTTCGCCTCGATGGCATTGTTTACGATATTACACGCCGCAAGCAAGCCGAGGAACAATTAGTGTATGATGCCTTACACGATGCGTTAACGAGTTTACCCAATCGCAATTTATTTATGGAACGCTTAGAAAGCGCCTTACACCGCGCCAAGCGAAATTCTAATTATTTATTTGCAGTACTTTTTATCGACTTAGATCGCTTTAAGGTTGTTAATGATAGCTTAGGTCATACTTTAGGCGATCAATTATTATGTGCGATCGCCGATCTTCTTCAACAATGCTTACGCTCTACTGATACAATTGCTCGGTTTGGTGGTGATGAATTTACAATTCTCCTCGACGATATCAAAGATATCACAGATGCGATCCGCATTGCTGAGCGACTCCAAGCACAACTTACCGCACCATTCCAACTTGAAAACCACACAATATTTTCGAGTGCAAGTATCGGAATTGCCCTCTCTTCGCCAAGCTATCTTGAAGCACAAGATTTACTCCGCGATGCTGATATCGCTATGTATCAAGCTAAAGAACAAGGTAAGGCACGATACGCAATCTTTGACCAAGAAATGTATCAAAAAACTCTAAAACTCTTACGCTTAGAAAGCGATCTACGACAAGCGTTAGAACGTCAGGAGTTTTGCCTCCACTACCAACCAATCATTTCGTTAACGACAGGTAAATTAACAGGTTTTGAAGCATTAATTCGGTGGCGACATCCTCAAAGCGGGTTAATTTCCCCCACAAAGTTTATTTCTGTCGCTGAAGATATTGGCTTGATTGTGACTATCGGCGAGTGGGTGCTACAAGAAGCTTGTCGTCAGCTTCACGTTTGGCAAGCACAATTTCCGCATTTGATGCCGCTGAAATTAAGTGTTAATATCGCTGGACAACAAATTAGAGAACCGAATTTTATTCACCAAATCGATCGAGTTTTAACTGAAACTGGATTGGATGGCAGTTACTTACAATTAGAAATTACTGAAAGTACACTGATTGAGTATGCACAAGAAACTGTTCGGACTTTACTAGAAATTAGGTCGCGACGAATTCAGTTAAGTATTGATGATTTTGGTCAAGGTTATTCATCTTTAAGCTATTTACATCGATTTCCGATAAATAGTTTGAAAATAGATCGCTCTTTTGTGAGTGGAATGCATTCCAATGGTGAAAACTATGAAATTGTCCGCACAATTACGACGCTTGCGCATATTTTAGGAATGAATGTAGTCGCAGAAGGTGTGGAAACACCTGAACAATTTTCAGTACTAAGAACTTTAGGCTGTGAATTTGGTCAAGGATATCTCTTCGCAAGATCTTTGAATTGCGCCTCAGCTACTGCTTTAATGGCTAATAACCCTCAATGGTTAGAATTGACTGAGCTAAACCAGCCTTTGTAAATAGTGCTAAATATAACATCTTCAGTTTTGCAAGATCTTAATCTTCAGAATTATTGTCATCTTTTGATTGAATAATATTTTGGGAATACTCGTTCTTTAGAAGAAATTTACTAATCCTAAATATTTGTTTCAATAAAAATAAAGGTAGGATAACAATCAAGCCTAATAGGCTAATGCAAGCAAGAGTAAATAAATAGAATACACGCTCAAATGTGTTGTAGCTATCTACATTTTTTTTATTATGCTCTGTGTGTTTCATTTAGGGAATTATGTTCTAGATAGTTAGGAGTATTGTTAAGGATGCAAGCCGGTTGTGAAATACTTGAAAAGTAGAAACTAAAAACAAAATCATCGATTAGCTTTAATCAAGTTCTGTTTTAACAAAAAAATATAAAAAATAGATTGAATCTAAAAGCGTAACCAAAGAATTAATTTTAAATTAAAGCAACTAAGAGTTAAAATATTTGGCGAGTTGCTTGTCGTATACACTGTGCTAAATCGCTCTAATACAAAATCGTCTCATCGTTCCCAGCGTCTACCAACTCAGCGCTGGCAAATTTATTCGGAACAAACGGAACTCGCCCAGAAACTGGCTGAGGCTACTCAACTATCGCCGATTGTCGGTCAATTACTGACTAATCGTGGTATAGAAACACTCGAACAAGCACAAGCATTTCTAGAACCCGAATCGCAAATCCTTCCTTCCCCCTTAGAGGAATTTTCCGATCTGGCGTTGAGTGTTGAGTTGTTGCACAGTGCGATCGCACATCAGCAAAAAATCGCAATTTGTGGCGACTACGACGCCGATGGGATGACTAGTACTGCGTTATTACTGCGATCGCTACGCTGGTTGGGTGCAAACGTTGATTACGCGATTCCTAGCCGGATGCACGAAGGCTATGGCATCAATCAGCGTATTGTCGAAGAGTTCAAGCGCGAAGGCGTAGAGTTAATTCTCACAGTTGATAACGGGATTTCCGCCTTCGATGCGATCGCCAAAGCTAGAGAACTCGATCTCAAAGTGATTGTCACCGATCATCACGACATCCCGCAACAACTACCCCCAGCTAACGCGATCCTTAACCCTAAACTCATTCCAGAATCCTCCCCGTATCGCGGACTTGCAGGCGTGGGAGTAGCATATATTCTGGCTGTCTCGCTGGCACAAAAATTAGGACAAATCGCTGGATTAGTCAAACCTCTGCTTGAGTTATTTACCCTCGGTACAATCGCAGATCTCGCGCCCTTAACCGGTGTTAATCGTCGCTGGGTAAAGCGTGGCTTACGGTTACTTCCGCAATCACAACTAGCCGGAGTGCAAGCTTTAATTCAAGTTGCAGGCGTACAAAATAACACGAATAGCGCCGTCAATGCAAAATCGCTTAAGCCTGATGATATCGGTTTTCGTCTAGGTCCAAGAATTAATGCTGTAGGGCGCATCGCCGATCCGCAAATTGTCATTGATTTACTGACAACAGACGATATGGGAATTGCGCTAGAACGCGCGATGCAGTGCGAACAAATTAACCAGCATCGTCAACAATTATGCGAACAAATCGAACAAGAAGCGATCGCCTATATTGAACAAAACCAAATCGATTTACTAGAAGAACGCGTTTTAGTCGTTGTGCAAGCTGATTGGCATCATGGTGTTATCGGGATCGTTGCATCGCGCTTAGTCGAACGCTACGGTGTTCCTGTTTTTATTGGTACGTATGAAGACGAACATCATATTCGTGGTTCCGCGCGAGGAATTCCCGAATTTCATGTTTTTGCCGCTTTAGAGTTTTGTCAAAGCTTATTAGGTAAATTTGGCGGACACAAAGCTGCTGGGGGCTTTTCGTTACCGGTGGAAAACTTAACCGCGCTGCGATCGCGGTTGCGGGAATTTGCGCATCAATGCTTGCAAGTCGAACATCTCAAGCCACTAATTAAAATCGATGCACAAGTACACTTCAGTCAAATTGATCGTCAATTATACAAGCAATTAGACGCGCTGCATCCTTGCGGAATTGATAACCCTAATCCGCTATTTTGGACAGCAAATGTCGAGGTGATCGAACAGCGAATTGTCGGTAAAGGACATATCAAACTGAAACTAGCACACAATGAAGGTACGCAACGATTTGAGGTGAATGCGATCGCCTGGAGAAAGGCTGGCGATTATTTTCCGCTACCACCACGCATCGATATTGCCTACTGCTTGCGCGAAAATACCTGGAACGGTAACACAACAATTGAACTTGAACTAGTTGGCGTGCGCCTACCAACACAACCCATTAAAATCGCATCGCCATCTTCAAAAGCTGTATTCTATTACAATCAACGCCGTTATATCTGTGGCATATTTGCGAGTAGTTCAACAGCCGAATTGCGCATAAAAAACGATCAAGGTCAAATATTGGCGATCGCGCAAGGAGATTCCACAGGATTTTTAGGAACTAAGCGCGAAACTGCTCAACAAGTTGATATCACGCGATCGCACTTTCACCAATTAGTCATCGCCGCGTATACTGCTTTAAATCAGTTACCTAAGTGAATTATTCTGTTGTTAGGTGACTTACGTTATTAGAGTTGCGTAAGTTCCCTCTCAAGCAGCATCCATATGGCGTTTGAATTCGACCATCTTTTGATTTGTACTGATGTCGGGGCTGATGAGGCGGATCGTTTAGCATCATTCGGTTAATTGAAGGCTCGTCTAACACCCATGCTGAGCAAGATACAGCCAATCGCCGTTTTTTCTTCCCTTCCACAACGCCATGTTGGAACTGTTATGGATTCACAATTCTGAAGAAGCCAAATCCGAGCCAATTGCTCCCACTTGCCTTTGGGAACGGTGGCGCGATCGCAACAATAGTGCTTGTCCGTTGAGCCATACATCGCCATTGATCCTGAGCTTGAAAGTATGCACAAAAAAGCACAAAATCTCTTGCATATTTTCAATGTGTCACTTCCTGAGGAGTGCGAAAAACGGCGCGAGATTGTGCACATCTTTTTGGATCAGTCGGTCAAGTTTTTGAGGTTAAGCCGCCCTTTCATTGCGATTATGGTTGCCACATTTATGCTGAAGAGAATTTATATATTAATTACGATTGCATTATCTTAGACTGCAATAAAGTTTATCTTGGTAACAATGTATTGCTTGCTCTAAAGTACAAATCTACACAGCGTACCATTCTCTCGATCCAGAAATGAGAAGATCCAGTTTGGAGATGGCTGCACCGATTGCAATTGGCGATGACGTTTGGATCGGCGGTGGAGCAATTACTTGTCCAGGAGACACAATTGGCGCAGGAAGCATTGTTACCAAAAATATTCCTGCTAACGTCGTTGCCGCAGGAAATCCTTGTAGAATTATTAGAAACTTATAGCTTCGATAGCATCATAACTTCACAGATCAAAGCAACCATATTATCTCTGGTAATAACTAGATTAGTCGTTAGTAACTAGTCACTAGTTTTTTATCAACAATCAACTGGATTTGACATCATTAATACTGGACGCTGCTGTTATCTTTTCTTTTTAAATTTGAATAATTGAGTGAGGAATAAGAGGGCGATCGCTAACCGCAGAAGAATTGAGGAAGGCAGAAGGAAAATTTATTTTTGCTCTCGCTTCATGGTTGCAAGCCCCTAAATTTATTTATGAAAAACAAAAAGATGTTCGAGACGCGCAGCGTTAGAAATACGGAGTATATCAAAAGTTAAATCTCCTAAATTTATTTATGGAGATACATAATCGCCTTCTGCCTTCTTGACTCCTTCTACATATTGCCGCCGCGTGCTGCCAAAATAAAGATGATAATTGGACCAGCAAGCATGATCAGCGCAACACTGACTAGCTGAAAAAAGGTTTCCCATTGAAAAGTGCTGAGTCCCTCAAAAATTCCAGATACAACGTCCATTTTTCCTCCCATTACCTAGCCGAATCAGTAACTCAGATAAAGCTCCGCACTCGATCTTACCTGGATGACGATGACTCGATTTAACTAACTTAATAAATCTATAAAAAACAACAAACAATCATTGCCGCTTTCTCATACTACTGACTTACCGAATAAAACCGTTAAACTCGAAGTGCAAGAAAAATCATAGCCCAAATTTGACTTATGGCTACCTGGCGTTGTGTAAAGCAATGTGGAGCCTGCTGTAATCTTGACCCAGCAGAGCGTCCAGATATTGAAGATTATTTATCACCCGCAGAACTCGAACTCTATTTGAGTATGGTTGGTGCAGACGGCTGGTGTATCAACTACAACCACGTTACACGCGAATGCCGCATTTACCCAAATCGTCCGCGCTTTTGCCGCGTAGAACCTGCAATATTTCAAGATATGTACGACATTCTCCCAGAGGAATTAGATGATTTTGCCATCGAATGCTGTCAGCAGCAAATTAGTGGCGTTTACGGCGATCGCAGCCTTGAAATGTTGCGCTTCGATCAAGCTATTAAAGACTAATTTCTCACATTCCTGCGAACGTGGGGTTGATTTTTTTAACCAAGATCAGAGAAAATGAAAAAAATATGAAAGCGCTGCGACGTTTTGAATACCTGTGAAAATTGAATTACCCACCCAGTTACTTGAAGAATCTCAACTCGAACCTGAGCATATTGCAATCGCCGTTGAAAAGCCTAACGATCCGATAACGGAGACACAATCGCATTCAGCTTCTGCACAATCTTCATGGACAGTATTCGCAACAACCTTCGTCACGATATTTTTAGCCGAGTTTGGCGATAAAACACAACTATCCACGCTCTTGATGAGTGCTGAATCTCAATCTCCTTGGATTGTCTTTAGTGGTGCAGCGGTAGCAATGGTCATCACAAGTTTACTAGGTGTTCTCTTAGGGTGCTGGATTGCAACTCGCATTGCACCCCGAACTGTAGAAAAACTTGCAAGTGCTAGTTTACTCTTGATTTCCATGATGCTGCTTTGGGACGTCGTGCAGTAGTCTCGCTGTTTAGGGTTCAAAAAATGGATTGGAATTTACTTGGGCTAAGTTTTATCACGGTATTTTTATCCGAACTCGGCGACAAAAGCCAATTAGCGGCGATCGCCCTCAGCGGACGTTCTCGATTTTCCCGTGCAGTCTTTCTGGGGACAGTAGCCGCGCTATTATTAACTAGCTTACTCGGTGCTTTAGTCGGTGGATGGACTGCTGAACTATTACCTGTAAAAACAACAAAAATACTCGCGGCGGTAGGATTTACCTTTCTTGCAATTCGCTTGTGGCACAACTCTGAGTTATCTCACAACGAAGAAAACTAAAAGTCCCTTACTTAGTGTAGGAGACTTTTTTGCACGCATACTCATTTAATTCAACTTATCTGCGGATTCCCCGCCACAAAAGAGTACCACCAGCAATAAATTTTACAGCTTCTAATACCCAGTAGCCTGCGTGTAACAGGTTCATTGTCGTAGGAACCTCGGTTGCTGAGTCAAACAAATTCAACTGTAATCCTGTTGCAGACATTTGCGGAGTTAAAAAATAAGTAGCAAACAAAGGTACAGCTAGTAAAAGTAAGGCTAAAATCGTTGTACCGCGTTGCCAATTATCTTCGGTAAATTGTGTTTTATTTAACACTAAAACCCCAGTCACTACCAAAGCTGCTGCTAATAGTTCGATGCGATTATAATTCCAGAAAATCAAGTAGCCTGCTGTCGTAAAGCCAGTTTGAGTCATCATTCCAGAAATATATAAACTGGGCATAATTACCCAATCTAAAATGAGGCTAGTACTTAGCCAGAACCCCATAGTTAAGATGACAACGTTCTGCCAAACAGAACGTTTGAATTGAATACTAGAAATAGTCATATAATTGCCTTGATTTACTTTTATATTTTTAGCTTAACGAATTTGTTATGGCATAAATGTGAAATATCTTTTAAAACTTTGGAGATGCAGCGCAAAAGTACTTTTTATCTATTTACGAAAGTTTAAATAAGAATTATTAAAAATACTATTCAAGTCATAATTAATGAAAGAGCGCTCAGAACAACATTAAAGTAATGAATCTGCTAAATCCGAGTGTTTTACTTAGCACAACACTTATCTTAATGACAGGGATAAGTGGAATCACTCCACGAGTGGCGCAAGCAGTTCAGTTGAGAGACGGTACAGTTTACTTTGTACAGCCACCAGATTTAGTTGCTGCGACAACGACATTCAAGGGCGTTAGCGCTTGGGGTGCAACATACTACTTCACAGTTAATGTTCCAGCGAATGCTGGTGAACCGCTGCAAAGAGTCACAATTACGCAACGCGACGGAAGCGATAATATTCGCTTTAGACTTGATGATAGCCGTGCATTTGAAGGAACACGCGATCACCGAGGTACACAATTAACTTTAGGTGAAGTCACACGCGATCGCGAAACGAGAACTGTTAATGTCACATTTGACCCGCCAGTTGCGCCAGGAAGAACAATTACAATCGGCTTACGCCCTGTCCGCAATCCGCTATTCTCTGGCGTTTATCTCTTTGGTGTTACAGCGTTTCCCCCAGGCGAAAAAGCCCACGGTCAATTTCTCGGCTTTGGGCGGTTTCACTTCTACGGTAACAATCGACCATTTCTCTTATGGAGGTAATGACGATGATCAACAAGCCGATTCCATACTCGTACTATACGGTTCTCATGCCGTATTAGAACTTAGCAACAAAGACATCTGTACCACCTGCACTTGCATCTGCGAGTGTCCCAAACGTAGTACCAGTAATATAGACATTACCTAAGCTATCCAAAGCAATACCAGACGCTCTATCTGTAGAAGTTGTACCAAGCGTTGTTCCCTGTTGCATCACGCCATTACTGTTAAACTGCAAGAAATAAGCATCCCAAGTTCCGTAAGCAGTGCTACCAAATGAATTCTGACTCGCACCAGCTACATAGATGTTACCGCTGGCGTCAACTTTGACATCAGATGCACCAGTAGGCAAATTTCCCCCAAATTGAGTTGTCCATAGACGCGATCCATTGCTACCGAATTTGGTCAAGTAACTTTGACCGGTTCCTGTACCCCCTAGGTTGCCAAAAGAATTACCTGTAACATACACATTACCACTCGCGTCAACTGCAACTCCATTGCCCGAATCATTACTCTTAAGACCAAATTGGCGAATCCATTGCTGAGTACCCGTGCTGTTGTACTTAACTAAGAAAGCATCATCGCTTCCCGCATTTGTCGCACCTAGATTCCCCGCAGTTCGCCCGCTAATGTAGACTGCACCTGTGCGATCGACAGCAATTCCATATCCTTCATCCCAAGCATTAGAATTTGGAGTTCCTACACGCTTAAACCATTGCGTTGCACCATTGCTCGTGCGATATTTGCCAACAAAAGCATCAAAGTTGGTACTACCACTATTCGCGGTTCCTGTTACGTAGAGAATACCAGCAACATCTACAGTGAGATCGTTGACTTGCGCATGTCCACCCAACCCGATCGTTGCGCCAAGTCGTCGTAACCAGGTTTGATTACCATTGCCATCATACTTGGCAATAAAAGCATCTCCAGAGACATTAGCAGCGACAGCAGCACTTGATCCACTTCCCCCAATGTAGACGTTGCCAGATCCATCTACCGCAACCGCATTAACATCATCGTTAGTCCAAGTCTCAATCTCTCGAATCCACTGGAGCGTACCGCTGCTGTTATACTTTGCCAGAAAGCCATCCGTAAAACCTGCATTATTACCTAGTAACTGACCAGGAGTTTCGCCCACAACATAGACATTTCCTGAACCATCAACTGCTACATCTTTCGCGCTGTCAAAGTTAGAAGCTGTACCTAGTTGCTTAACCCACTCCAAGCTAGAACTTATCGGAGGCGTAGCAATTGTGAGTGTATAATTGGTGCTGTTTGTAACCGCCGGAGTCACGCGCAGAAAGTAAGTACCTGGATCAATGAATCGAGCGATCGTTTGTGCTGGCGTTACCCCATGAAACCCATTGAGCGCACTCTGAATGACATTACCGTTACTGTTTAGAAGTTGAACGTTCGCATTGGCTCCTGCATTGGTTAGAAACGCATTCAAATTGCTGCGAGTTGTCACATTGAAGCGATAAACATCTGCTGTGTCAGTAACTCCTGTTCCCGTATTTCCGACAAAATCTCTATAAGTATTGGTGAACTCTGTAGGAGGCGTACCAATGTTGCGCGCTGTTACTGTTGTTGCACCCGCAGCATCGGAAACTAATGTCAGGTTATAGTTTGTGTCACCACTAACTTGGTAAACTCGAACATAGTAGTCACCTGCTGCCAAATTTGAGAGATTGATCTGTTCGGATGCTGTACCAGTGCGTGTTGAGCTACCGATAACTTCGCCTGGATCAACAGTTCGATTAAAGTTAGCATCGCGTATGACTTGCAAATCGGCATTTGCGCTCAAGCCACTTAATAACACACTCAGACTACTACTAGATGCGCTAAAACTGAACCGAAAATAGTCATTGGGGTCAGCAGTGCCGACTGCATCACTCAACACAGCACTTCTACCACTTATTGTTGAAAGTCCATAAGCTGTACTCAGCGTACTACCTGGATCTGGCGTAAGAACCATGTTTAAGTTTATACCTTTATTTAAAGTTTTAAGTTTCTTATACAAACAAGCAATTGTAGATACACCAACTTGCAACGTTTGCACAAAAACTAACCTAATTGGCTGCTGACCGAAGAGGAGAGGAAAGGTGAAAGAATGAATTATGCCTCTGACCTCTGCGACAATCTCAAATTTCAACAATCTAATCAGATTTTTTCACTACTTAATTCTAAAATGCGTTTTAATTCACAATGATTTTGGGATTGCTACAGATAAGATTATTTGCTAGTTGGCAAATCGCTTACCTACAATGGCACGCGACGTTGCGCAGCTTGAGTGAGTAGCGATTCAGCAAACGCGATCGCATCATGTGCTGATTTACCACCCGCAAGCGTTGCGAGTTCTTCGCGGCGAGTCGTGAAGTTATCAAGTGCGGTGACTCGCACGATTGTACGCAAATCAGAAGTTGTAGAAGTTTCCTCCACAACTTTATCAACACGAAAGTGTCGATCTGCCATTGCTGCAACTAAAGGTTGGTGTGTGACACACAACACTTGATGATGTTGACTGAGTTGGTGTAATTTTTCAGCGATCGCCTGTGCAACTCTTCCGGAAACTCCAACATCAATTTCGTCAAATATTAATGTTCCTACAGCGTCGGCTTCAGAAAAACATGATTTCAATGCCAATAAAAAGCGGCTCATTTCGCCCCCCGATGCGATCGCCGTTAGCGGTTGTAATGGTTCGCCTGGGTTTGGACTAAACAAGAACGTTATTTTATTTGCGCCCATTGCTGTAGGAGATGTCGCCATCACTTCCACCTGAAACTGTACCTTTTCCATTGCCAAAGGTTTAAGTTCTGCAACCAATCGTGCTTCGAGTTGTGCTGCGGCAGTTTGACGTAGCTCTGTTAATTTGTGACAAGCTTGATTTAATTTCTTAAGATATTTTTGTTCTTGTTGTTCTAAAACTTCAACCGAGTATTCGCTGCTATTGAGTTCTGCTAATTCGGCAGCAATTTTCTGATAGTAGGCGATCGCATCGGGTAATGTCGGACCATACTTCCGGCAAATTTGCTTGAGTTCGCGAATGCGTTCTTCGACTTCAACAAGTCGCTGCGGATCAGCTTCTAAACTTTCACCATAAGCATTAATTTGTCGCCCAGCTTCGGTGACAGCGGCTAAAGCTTCACTTACCAAGTCTAAAATCGGCTGTAACTGCGCATCATACTGTACCATATCGGTTAACTTTGCTTCCGATTGCGCGAGTAAATCAGCACTAGCAGGCGCGTCATCGTCGTTTTGATACAACGCTTGGTAAACTTGGTAACTCAATTGCTGCAACTCGACAACGTGACTGAGACGCTGGCGTTCTTGTTCGAGTTGTTCAAATTCATCCGCTTCAGTGAG
This sequence comes from Chroogloeocystis siderophila 5.2 s.c.1, assembly GCF_001904655.1. NCBI lineage: Bacteria > Bacillati > Cyanobacteriota > Cyanophyceae > Chroococcidiopsidales > Chroococcidiopsidaceae > Chroogloeocystis > Chroogloeocystis siderophila. The sequence goes on from NZ_MRCC01000022.1 coordinate 45,993, forward strand.
ATTTGCGGTTTTGAGTTCTTGGACTTGATATGTAAGTAAATCGAGTTGTTGCAAGCGATCGCGTTCTGATTGTCGCCGTTTTTCGAGTACGGTTTTTGCTTGCTGATAATCCGCAAAAGCTGCGGTAACAATTTCGCGCTGTTGAAAATGCGCTTTACCACCATAAGCATCTAACCAATCGCGAACTTGTGCGGGTTGTCCAACTTGTACTGTTTGCCCTTGTGCGGTAATTTCGACGATGCGATCGCGCAATTCTGCCATTAATTGACGATTGACAAGAATACCATTCACCCGCGATCGACTGCGGAGGCTACCGCCGGTTGTCGTCATTTCGCGACTACAGACAATACAATCTTCATCGATTAGCTCAATTTCTTGCGCCGTCAACCAAGAAATCATCTTCGCGTCGAGTTTAAACGTTGCTTCTACCAACGCCCGACTTGTTCCAGTGCGAATCACGCGACTAGAAACTTTACCGCCCAACGCCGCATCGATCGCATCCAAAATAATTGATTTTCCTGCACCAGTTTCGCCCGTTAACACATTTAAACCAGCGCCAAAGTCTAGTTCTAACTGGTCAATCAACGCAAAGTTTTCGATCCGCAGGCAGATTAACATAATAAAGTTGAATTCACCGTGAGGGCAGATGCCGCAAGCTGACAATCTAGAGGAGACTATTTTTCATTATGAGGAACATGCGACAAGCTCGATCGATCTTTTTTTTGCGCCATCGCCGATTTTGTACCAAAATTTCATGAATGCCTTCTGGCGAATTGTTTAAATAGATTGGCGATTCATTCACAGCCCCAACTGCTGTATCTTTCGCAAAAAACTGAAACTGAAGCTTATTGCAAAAAAAATGTTACAATTATTAACATAGTTCCGCTACAGCGGTTAGAGATTCATGAACGGAAAATACTACTCTTCACAACTTAATGAGCCTGTAATTACCCTAGCTATGCAAGTAAATGACCTAACCGTCGTAGAGGAGCGACCATCACATCATACCGTTCTTCCCAGTGTTGTAGAACCAGAAATGCTGCGCTACGACCCTGATGAAATAGCCGAATATTTTCGTCACAGACCACTTGAAGTTCTAGGGCGAATCTTCAGAGTCATATTTCCTATTCTCAGCTTTGCGTTTGGTTTATGGTGGGATCGCCAACGCAACCGCGCAATTGAAAATCAACAGCGTCGGGCAATTCAGTTACGTGAATTGTTAACTCGATTGGGACCTGCGTATATCAAAATTGGTCAAGCGTTATCTACGCGACCTGATTTAGTTCCGCCATTATATTTAGAAGAGTTAACACAGCTACAAGACCAACTTCCGCCTTTCCCGAACGAAATTGCGTACCAATTCATCGAAGAAGAACTCGGCGATCGCCCCGAAAACATCTACGCCGAATTATCGCCACAACCACTTGCTGCTGCTTCTTTAGGACAAGTTTATAAAGGTAAGTTAAAAACAGGCGAGACAGTCGCGGTTAAAGTTCAACGTCCCGACTTACGCGAGTGCATCACCGTAGACCTGTATATATTGCGCCGCATCGCAGCGTGGGCAAACAAAAATATCAAGCGCGTGCGCAGCGATTTAGTCGCGATTTTGGACGAATTCGGCTATCGCATCTTTGAAGAGATGGATTACATCCACGAAGGAGAAAACGCCGAACGCTTTGCTCAGCTTTACGGTCACATCAAAGATATCTACGTTCCCAAGATTTATTGGCAGTATACGCAGCGTCGTGTCCTGACGATGGAGTGGATCGTCGGAACCAAGTTAACTCAAGCCGAAGCGATTCGCGTGCAGGGAATTGATGCGCGTTATCTCGTTGAAGTCGGCGTTCAGTGTTCGCTACGCCAATTACTTGAACATGGCTTTTTCCACGCCGATCCACATCCAGGTAACTTGTTAGCAACTCCTGATGGCAAATTAGCATATCTCGACTTTGGCATGATGAGCGAGATTGAACCGCATCAACGCTATGGTTTGATCGAAGCGATCGTCCACATGGTTAACCGTGACTTTGAGGGTTTAGCCCACGATTATGTCAAACTCGACTTTTTGACTCCAGATACCGATTTAACTCCGATTATTCCAGCGTTAGCGCGTGTCTTTAATAATGCTTTAGGCGCAAGTGTTGCCGAGCTAAATATTAAAAATATCACCGACGAGCTATCGGCATTGATGTATGAGTATCCCTTCCGCGTTCCAGCATACTACGCATTAATTATCAGGTCGTTGGTAACGTTAGAAGGAATTGCGATTAACATCGACCCTAACTTTAAAGTTCTCAGTGCGGCTTATCCATACGTTGCGAAGCGGTTACTCACCGATCCAGCACCCGAATTACGCGCCTCGTTACGCGATCTTCTGTTTAGAGATGGTCGTTTCCGTTGGAACCGGTTAGAAAACTTATTACGCAATGCGCGTAGTAGCCAAGAATACGATTTCAATCAAGTTTTAGAGCAAACAATCGAGTTTCTCTCGTCCGAACGCGGTGCTTTCATTCGCAACAACCTTGTCGATGAAATTGTCAAAGGAATTGATGCTTTAGGTCAAAATACTTTACACAACGTCACAAGTAACCTACGCGATCGCATTCTCAAAGCGCCTCTAGCCAACCGCCTCGCGTGGGCAATTGAAGAAGCACCCAACGCCCCCGTTGAGCAAGAACAAACGCTAGAACACATTAGACGCGTGTGGAATATCCTACAAGAAACACAAGGCTTTGACACCGCCAAAATCGCGCCCCAGATTCCACAACTTTTGTTGAAACCTGAATTACAACGCATGGGTCAACAAGTTGCTAGCCGCTTAGCCCAACGCGCGATCGCTCGTTTGATTCGAGAAGTATTAGTTTCGCCCGAACCAGCCTACACTAACGGTCAAGTTAAAAGACCTGCCCTCGCGCCTGTTCCAGCTAAAAAAATAAGATAGCCTAGCGAATAAATTCGCGGCTAGTAAACAAAGTCCGCCTGCGCGGACTACGCCACGTTTTATCCTCTCAAAACACCGTTTCAGTGTGGCTTATCACACTTAGTTCAAATAGCCCCCGACTTCAGTCGGCGGGCGTCTGCGATTTATGGAAAAGATTTTGTAGCTACTCAATTTTCCCCTTCGCGTTCGCGCTTTAAACTTTCTTCCAACGCTTGAATTTGTTCGCGACGTGCTTCAACCTCAAGCGATCGCCGTGCTAATTCTTGAGTTTGTAAAGTTAAAGTTTGTCGCCACTGTTCTGCTCTTTCGGTTTCCTGCTGCAAAAACGCTGGAGTAATGCCACTCGTTAAATAAGTTTTGATCAAATCCAGCACCCAATTTGTCGCATTTTCGATATGTTTAATTTCCCCTGTAGGAGATAACTCCAATAAAATAAGTAAGCCTTCGTGCAGTTGTTCAGCATCAGAGCTTTTCAACACCTCAGCCAGAGGAATGACTTTTTCCTCAGTAAGAATTGCCCAGGTGTACTCGGCTTCTTGAACTGCCAGTAACCGAAGATTCAACTTACCAGATAATTGGTGTTTTTGCACCTGAGCCAAATGTCGCATTGCCCATAGTAGATTTCAGAGGTTTAGAGTTCAGAGGTCGGAAATAAAAGCTAGTTGAGGCAACGCTTCTAAGCTTCCAGAATTTCCTACCTTGTTGACCATTGCTATAGTATATGAGTTACAAACGAAGGTGAGTAAAATTGTATCTAGAAAGTACCCCAATCATTTCTAAAAACCTCTCCTTATTCTTCCCTCAGTGTGCTCTGTGCCTCTGTGGTTCGTTAAAAAAGAGAATCTAAGCCAAACGCCGCAACCGTTCTTGAAGAATCTGCAACTGTGTTTGGGCTTCTGCAAACGCATCTCTTGCACCTTGAACAACTTCAGCCGGAGCCTTATTCACAAAATTAGGATTATTTAGCCGTGTAGCGAGTGCTGTGACTTCAGCTTCAAGCTTCGCAATATCTTTCTTAAGCTTAGCCCGCAACGCTTCCACATCAACGACACCTGTAAGCGGAATGAGTACTTGGATCGTACCAATAACCCCAGCAATTACCGATTCAACTTGTTCGACAGTAGCCGTAATCTTTAATGTTTCGACTTTCGCCAATTCCTGAATGTAAAATTGTCCTTGTGTCAAAATTTCGCGCTCATGAGCGCTTTCACTTTGTAAAAAAGCGGTGACTTTAACTCCAGGCTTAATATCCGCTTCAGCACGTAGATTCCGAAGTGTGCGGATAGTACCAATGAGTAAATCAAACCGTTGTTCCAACTCTGGATCGATGAGGTTTTGATCGACCTCTGGATACGATCGCAATGCTAAAAATTGATTTGTATCTGCTTGCGTCAGCGTGTGCCAAATTTCCTCAGTAATATGCGGCATAAATGGATGCAGCAGTTGTAGAATTCCTTCTAAAACATAACCTAGAGTTTGTTGCGCAACTTGTCGCGAAGCGGTTGTCGATTTGTTTTGCAGACGTGATTTCACAAGTTCAATGTACCAATCGCAGAAATCACCCCAAATGAAATCGTAAAGTCCCTTCGCAGCTTCTCCTAATCCATATTTATCGATATAATCACTCGTTTGTTGCACAACTTGATAGAACCGTGACAGAATCCAGCGATCGCTTAATTCTAATTCGCAGTTAGGTGCACCTAACTGCTGCGGTGTTTTTCCATCCAAATTCATCATCACAAACCGCGCCGCGTTCCACAGTTTATTCGCAAAGTTACGCGATGCTTCGACTGAAACTGATTCATTCGTTTTGCGGTTGTATTCGAGTCGAATATCTTGTCCCGCGCCTGCGACTTCTTTAATTAAGGTGTAGCGAAGTGCATCTGTACCATATTTATCAATTAAAATCAAGGGGTCAATGCCATTATTTGCCGACTTCGACATTTTCTTATTATTTTCATCGCGCACCAAGCCGTGGATATACACATCCTTGAATGGCATTTGTCCGGTAAAATGTCCTGCTAGCATTGTCATGCGCGCCACCCAGAAGAAAATGATGTCAAAGCCTGTAACCAACGTAGACGTCGGGTAATAAAACTCCAAATCGCGAGTTTGCTCAGGCCAGCCCAAAGTCGAAAATGGCCATAATCCTGAAGAAAACCACGTATCTAAAACGTCAGGGTCTTGCTCTAGTTTGACATCTTCTCCAAACTGGGTAGTAGCTTTTTCTTGTGCCTCCGCTGCACTGCGCGCCACGACAAACGGCGTTGCATCCGTAATTTCTCCATTCGTTTCACTAACAGCGTACCAAGCAGGAATTTGATGTCCCCACCACAACTGACGCGAGATACACCAATCTTTGAGATTAACCAGCCAGTCGCGATAAACTTTCGTCCAGCGCTGTGGAATAAACTCTGGCGAATTGCGTTCATCAAGAAATTCCAGTGTGCGATCTGCCAGTGGGCGAATTTTGACAAACCACTGCGTTGAAAGTAAGGGTTCTACAGGAACCTTACCGCGATCGCTATACGGCACGGTATGTTTATACTCTTCTACCTTGACTAAAACTCCGTCAGTTTCTAATCGCTGCACGACATTCTTCCGCGCCACAAACCGATCTTGCCCTTGAAACGGTCCCGCATTTTCATTGAGCGTACCGTCCTTGTTCATGATGTTGATAAACGGCAAATCGTGGCGCTTACCCATCTCAAAATCATTCGGATCGTGCGCTGGAGTCACCTTAACGCACCCTGTACCAAACTCCATCTCAACTAACTCATCCGCAATTATGCGAATTTCACGATTGAGAATAGGGAGAGTCAGCGTTTTACCAATCAAATGCTTGTAGCGATCATCATTCGGATTCACCGCCACCGCTGTATCACCCAACATCGTTTCAGGGCGCGTCGTCGCGACTTCTACATAACCGGATCCATCGCTCAACGGATAGCGAAAATGCCACAAATGCCCGTTAACTTCCTGGCTTTCCACCTCCAAATCTGACACCGCCGACTGCGTAGCCGGACACCAATTCACCAGATAGTTTCCGCGATAAATCAACCCTTCTTCATACAGCCGAACAAAAGCTTCTAAAACTGCCTTCGATAAACCTTCATCCATCGTAAAGCGTTCCCGCGACCAATCTGCCGACACACCCAAGCGTCGCAGTTGGTTGACGATTGTCCCGCCCGATTCTGCCTTCCATTGCCAAGCGCGTTCGAGAAACTTCTCGCGTCCCAAGTCGTAGCGCGTTTTACCCTCCGCCTTGAGTTGTTTTTCCAAAATTGCCTGCACTGCAATACTCGCGTGATCCGTCCCAGGAAGCCACAGTGTATTGCGTCCTTTCATGCGGTGGTAGCGCACCAGCGTATCAATCAAGGCACTTTCAAAGGCGTGTCCCATATGCAAACTACCCGTGACATTTGGCGGGGGAATGACGATGCAATAGGGTTCGCCGCCGTTTTCCGGGTTGGCTTGGAACGCTTGGTTTTCTTCCCACGCTTTTTGCCACTTGGCTTCGGTGGAGAAGGGTTCGTAGAGGCTGGGCAGATTGGTCACAGTTGCGGTCATGGAGGGAAGACTATATGAGAACAGCTTATATAAGATTTTGCCACAGGGTGATGGAAGGAACGAACTACAAAGGCGCAGAGAACGCAGAGGAAAAGATGTTAGGAGAGAATGTGAATCAGTTGACCGAGGCTTTGATTGGAGCGGCAATTGAGGTTCATCGGTTGTTGGGACCAGGTTTTTTAGAGACTGTTTACGAGGAGGCTTTGTGTGTTGAACTTCGGCTACGTAAAATACCGTTTACGCGCCAGCCAGTGGTTGCAGTGCGTTATAAGGGAGAGCAAGTTGGTGAAGGTAGATTAGATTTACTCATTAGCAACACTTTAATCGTTGAATTAAAAGCTGTGGAAAAACTCGCCCCAATTCACGAAGCGCAAGTCCTCTCCTACCTAAACAGGTTATCCACTCGCCTTACTTATCAACTTCAACGTTCCTCTCCTCAAAAATGGCATCAAACGCCTAATTCTCTCTTAATCTTTTCTCTGTGTCCTCTGTGTCTGGAGTGGTTCGTTAAAAAAAAGGACGCATTCTGCTGCGCCCCAAAAACTTACAAGCCGCTTACTTCTAAACTTGAACCGCAACTTTTTCTTTATTCTTCGCTGCCATCAAACGCTCATAAGTTGCCCGCATTTTCAAGCCTGTCAACACCTGGAATAACCCTGTGCCATTGTTCGAGCCAGGATACTCGCGGTGCTGTAGCAATAAATGCGTCATTTCACCAGGATACTTGGTCGAAGTATTGCTCAAATGCGTCTCGATGTAGCTGACTTCTTCCAATCGGTCGAACTGACCATCGACTTCTAGTACCGAAACATAGCGACCATAATAAACATCTGAGCCATAGAATAGTCGCATTCCAGGATACGAGCAAGTCAGTTTGCGACCACAAGGTGTCCAATGAATTGTTGATCCTTCGTCAAATAAATATACTGGATCGAAGCCTTCTTTTCCTTCGCGTTGAAGCATCCGTACGCGTAATACTTTGCGTTCGGTGTCGTCTTTAATCAGATTTGTAGGTAATACCTGTAATACGACATCTGCAAATTCTCTTTGTGGCTCGATGTACGCTTGAAAGTCAGGACGACGCGCATTAATCGCTTGAAGTACGTCTTCGTAACGATGACCCCGTTCTGCCATGTCGCGTTGAATTTTCCAGGCAATTTTGACTTCGTCGCTAATGTCCAAGTAAACGCTGAAGTCGAGGAGCGATCGCACCCGCTCGTCATATAACGGATGTAAACCTTCGACCACAATAATATGATTCGGCTCGACCCGCTCTGGCGGGTCGATCATGCCGGTTTCGTGGTTATAAATCGGTTTATCAATCGCTTGACCGTTCTTGAGCGCTTTAATCTGCTCGTACATTAGGTCAAAATTATTTGCTCTAGGGTCAAGTGCAGTTATTCCGGTTTCTTTACGCTGTTTGCGATCCAAACTATGATAGTCGTCAAGACAGATGACTGTGAGAAACTCTTCTCCAAATAAATCTGTTAAACGGCGTAAAAATGTGGATTTCCCGCATCCGGAGTCTCCGGCAACGCCAATTAGAACCACGCGGTCCGGCTTACTGGTCATAGGTGTCCTCTAACAACAAGATGAGTCAATTGCTAAGTTTTCGCTTATCTTTAGCCCAGGGGTTATTCTGTTGGTTAGCTGGCTGTGGATACGAAACCACAGAGCTTTTGACAGGAGACAACGTATTCGCGTAACACTCCAGCAATCCCCAACTTGGGAGACGGGAGATATAGCTGTTAAGTATTTAGTCCTACCGTTATAGTAGATCCTACCAGAATGTAAACTACTCTACAAGGCTGACGCGAGCGTTATCGTCTGTCTCAGTACTTATGCTAAGGTTTAGTTGCGCATTTTTATAAAAAAATCAAAACTGACTCACTCTTGACATTATGCAAGTTGTTTACCCGATAGGGTGGTAAAAGCTTAATTGTCATTGCTGCAATTGCTGCTGAGTAAAGAGTGAGTGTCGTAGGGTTCAGTTTATGAATAAAGGCTACTGTCTTTAAATATTTTTTACTTCCGCGCTCCGGCGGTAAAATTTGTTTTGGGCAGAAACTTTTTTTAGTAACAAGTTAAGTAGGGATCGGAGAAAATTCATCGATGTACAACTCAAGCGCCGCTGATGGTGCTGCCAATACAGTATCTGGTAGCCGCGTTTTTATTTACGAAGTAGTCGGGTTACGCCAGAACGAAGAAACTGACAAAACCAACTATCCTATTCGTCAAAGCGGTAGTGTTTTTATCAGAGTGCCTTACAGTCGTATGAATCAAGAAATGCGGCGAATCACTCGTCTCGGCGGCAAAATTGTTAGCATTCACCCCCTGAACGGTGATGGCGTAGCTAATGGTTTTTCAGTAATGAAAACACAAGCAAGTCACAGCCAAGGAAATGGCGCATCAGCCACACCCGCGACTGCGACAAGCGAATCTAATGCCATCAAATCAGACGACCAACAGCCAAAAACTTCTGAAAAAAAAGGCAAGCCTATGACTCAAGCAAAGGCTAAAGAATCGCACGCTGATGTTCCGGTTAACATCTATCGCCCGAATGCTCCTTTTATTGGTAAGTGTATCTCGAATCAAGAGTTAGTCGGTGAAGGTGGTATTGGTACTGTCCGCCACCTGATATTTGATATCTCTGAAGGCGATTTACGCTATCTAGAAGGTCAAAGTATCGGTATTATCCCCCCTGGAACTGACAAAAACGGTAAGCCAGAAAAACTTCGCCTATACTCGATCGCCTCGACACGTCATGGCGATTATGTTGATGACAAAACGGTATCACTTTGCGTTCGCCAACTAGAGTACAAGCACCCAGAAACGGGAGAAACTGTTTACGGTGTTTGTTCAACTTACCTGTGTCATCTAGAACCTGGTGAAGATGTCAAAATTACCGGTCCTGTCGGTAAAGAAATGCTCTTACCGAGTGACCCAAACGCGAATATTATCATGTTCGCTACCGGAACAGGTATCGCACCTTTTCGGGCTTATTTGTGGCGGATGTTTAAGGATGAAGAAAAAGCCGCTAACCCTGATTATGAATTTAAGGGTTTTTCTTGGCTCATCTTTGGAATTCCTACAACTCCCAATATTCTCTACAAGGAAGAACTTGAAGAAATTCAACAAAAGTATCCTGATAACTTTCGCTTAACATACGCGATTAGCCGCGAACAGAAAAACTCTCAAGGCGGTAGAATGTACATCCAAGACCGCGTAGCCGAACACGCTGATGAATTGTGGAAAATGATTCAGCAAGATAACACGCATACTTACATTTGCGGTCTCAAGGGTATGGAAGGTGGTATTGATGAGGCACTATCAGCAGCAGCAGCTAAAGATGGCGTCAACTGGATAGACTACCAGAAACAAATGAAAAAGGCTGGTCGCTGGCACGTAGAAACGTACTAGAGATCAGGGTTCAGAGGTCAGAGATCAGAGGAGGAAGATAAATTTATACCTAAAGGCGTAGTCCAAAGTATGAGGCGTCTTGCTCAAATTCAGAAGCTTGACATTAAAGGCGTTCCCTGACCTCCGACCTCTAGCCTCCGACCCCTTGTGTTTGGTGAACTGGTACGAAAAACTGTGACTTTTAAAGTTGGTTTGCTAGGATTAGGAACCGTCGGCACGGGTACTGCACAGGTACTACTCGATCCTACTGGACGGCATCCGTTATTACAAGAAATCGAAATTTACCAAATCGGAGTGCGATCGCTCGCCAAAGAGCGTGGTATAAATCTTCCGAAAGATATATTGACAAAAGATTTAGAAGCAATAGTTACTGCGTCAGAGGTGGATATTGTTGTCGAAGTTCTAGGTGGATTAGAACCCGCGCGCTCGCTCATCCTCAAAGCCATTCATCACGGAAAACACGTCGTTACCGCCAATAAAGCCGTAATTTCGCGTTATGGGGACGAAATTTTTACAGCGGCGAATGCGGCGGGTGTCTACGTCATGCTAGAAGCGGCGGTAGGTGGCGGTATTCCTGTGATTCAACCACTCAAGCAAGCTTTAAGCGTTAACCGCATTCAAGCCGTAACAGGAATTGTCAACGGCACAACGAACTACATCCTGACACGGATGCAAACCGAAGGTAGTGACTTTAACGCAGTTTTAGCCGATGCCCAAAAACTCGGTTACGCCGAAGCCGATCCCACTGCGGACGTAGACGGGTTAGACGCCGCCGATAAGATTGCGATTCTTGCTTCTTTGGCGTTTGGCGGGCGCATCAAGCTACAAGAAGTTTATAGTGAAGGAATTCGTAACGTCAGTCAAGCAGATATTGCGTATGCCGATAAACTCGGCTTTGTGATTAAACTCTTAGCAATTGCCCAACGAACTCCATCCTCGTCAGCGCTTTCAGTCAGAGTCCACCCGACGCTGGTGGCGCGATCGCATCCTTTAGCGAGTATTAATGGCGTCTACAACGCGATTTTAATCGAAGGCGAACCTTTGGGACAAGTGATGTTTTATGGTCCTGGCGCAGGGGCTGGGGCGACGGCAAGTGCTGTCGTTTCAGATATTATGAACGTTGCCGCTGTTTTGAAAACAAAAAGCGATCGCGTCCAAACGCAATTCAATCCTTTACTTGCTTGTTCGCATCAAGATTATTGCGCGATCGCCCCAATGGCGGAACTTACAACGCGATTTTATGCCCGCTTTTTGACAAAAGATCGTCCTGGTGTCATTGGTAAATTAGGAACTTGTTTTGGCAACTACGGCGTCAGCCTAGAATCAATCGTGCAAATTGGTTTGCAAGGCGATTTAGCCGAAATCGTCGTTGTCACCCACGATGTCCGCGAAGGAAATTTTCACTCATCTTTAACTGAAATTCGTACCCTCGAAGCAGTAGATAGCATTCCTAGCGTGCTACGAGTTCTCTAGAGGCAAATTTATTCGCGATTTTTCGGTAAAATTCCCCAAATTGGAGTATTTCAAAATTTGCACCTGTGGGTTACTTTTTTAAGAGTTAGATTTACCTATTTGGTAGTTCAGATGACAAATCTCCCTCCCGATCCGCCGTCATCGCCAAGAAGTCCCTTAGGATTTGATGAGTTTATCGCCATTTTGGTTGCTTTAGGTGCCATTGGCGCTATTTTGCTTTGGTCAATTGGTCGTCGCGATCGCGGTTTCGACTGGGTTGGTATTCCTGGATTATTAACGCCATCGCCCTCACCAACGGTGACTCCCACGTTGGCACCAACTCCACCAGCTGCAACAGCAACACCGATACTACCACTGCCACCAGCTGCTCCAACCACACCGTCACCCGAAGCACTTGTACCTGCACCCACACAACCCCAACCTTTTGCAGGTATTGTTCCTGTTCCCGCGCCCGTCCCGCAAGCAACACCAACACCGACACCAGAACAACTGCAACCCATTGCGTTTGTTGATGTCCCCGAAAATTATTGGGCTCGTCCCTTTATCGATGCGCTTTCGGCACGTGGGATCGTAAGTGGCTTTGCTGGCGACTATTTTCGCCCTGATGAACCAGTAACGCGTGCAGAGTTTGCCGCAATTTTACAAGCGGCTTTTGACCAACCGCCAGGGTCTGGAGAACAGGCGATCGCTTTTACAGATGTTCCCGCTGATTTCTGGGGAGTTCCAGCAATTGGTAGCGCGATTAGAAGTGGCTTTATGCGAGGGTATCCAGGAAATATCTTCCGACCACAACAACAGATTCCGCGTGCCCAAGTATTAGTGGCGCTAGCAAGTGGTTTAAACTTACCAACTCCTCAAAATCCTAATCAGACATTGGGTGTATTTGGCGACGCCAACCAAATTCCTAACTGGGCAGTTGAACAGGTAGCCGCTGCAACCGATGCCGGTTTAGTCGTCAACTATCCTGAAACAAATGTGCTAGAACCAAACCGTAATGCGACCCGCGCTGAAGTAACTGCTTCTATTTACCAAGCTTTAGTGCGTGCAGGTAGATTAGAACCAATTCAATCTCAATACGTAGTACAACAGCAGCAATAAATTTAGATAAGCTTGGCGACTGAAGTCGCAGCTAAAAAACTAAGTCCACGAAGATGGACTCAAAATAAGAACCAAAAACCTGTGAAGACAGGTTTTGTTTGTCCAGGTGTGCTTTTAACCGCTAGCCTCAAAGCAAGAAAATATATATCGACAAAATAAACGGGCGCAGGTTTTGTTAAATACAATTCCCTCGCCCTTAAAATTCGCTATGTTGGTTAATAGCTTTTATGATTCCGGTAGTTGCTGACTGCCAATTACTTGCTTTTTCAACGATTGTAGTTCTTGTGATAACTCTTGGCGTTTGGAAGCTTGCAGTAAATAGCGGTTCACAAACCAAACTGAGTAACCAATCCCTACGAGTTCAAAAGTTGGTGCAAGTAGTGGAATATCATTGAGTGCATCTAACACAGCTAGAACTACCTTAACAGTAATAATAGCTGCCAGGATTAAACCGACAGTAATAATCGGCTGCTTGTACTCATTGAAAAATCTGCCAATATAATCAGGTAGTTGAGCGAGAAATTCAGAAATTTGCGAGCCAACACGCCGCCACTGTTCGTCTTGTGTAGAGGGTGGTAAAGTAGCTAGAGGTGCTGAATCTGAAACCCCTATCGTTTCTGAAGAAGTAGGGTTTGCGTATTCCGGTGGTTGCACTTGTGATTCCATAGTTTTAAGGTCGTTTTCCAATGTCAACTTTTACGAGTGTTTTCCGGTGATACTGTAAATGTGTAGCACCGCTATGTTTGGCACAGAAAAGTATTCTCGATTTCTTTTTACGATACTTGACTCACAAGTGTGCTTCATCAACTCCAAGATAGAGAGGCGCAATTGTGAGAAAAGTCAGAAGACAGAATAATAAATCCTCCTTTTACGTATAAACACCTAAACTAAGATAGCTGATTTTACTAATTTTTCAGCTTTAAATTTCTCTCTCTTACGCAATTTTTATGGAATTGCTGGAGTATAACTATTTTTGCTTAGTATATCACCTGATTTTTCTGTCAATTAGGTGCGAGGATGCAATAGAAGCTATTTGCTACTAGCCAAGGTTAGAGATAATTTATAATAAGCGAACCACTCTTTCGTTGACTGTGTTAAATTTAACGCTCGCCTTGAGGTTAAACTATCAAACCAAGAGCCACAGTCACATAACAATCAGCCACCAGCAGCAAAAGTAGCCATAATCAAAACTGAAAGGAGAATACCAGGTGTAAGTAGCAATATCAGCATCAATAAGTCATGCGTATTCATTTTGGCCTCCTTCTAGGACTTTAAACTCACTTTATTTACTGTCATCAAAAATGTACTCACGCTTGTGGAGGATTGTGCTGTCATTGAGGAAGTACACGCTTAATCTTCTACAGCGTATCACTCATTAATTTACACAACTTGGCTGTTCCTGGAAGTTAGATAATCTGAAAAGATAACTTTCGACGATGACTTGACAGACGGGGACTTAGCAAGTGTAGTAAATAGAGCAAATTTACCTTTACTAACTCTAGCAGATCGCTCGTAGTGAACAGTTCAAATTAAAGGTGAATTTAAACCTTTAAGTAGCGTCTGCGCGATCGCTTTACCTTGAACTAAGACGTTGAATCCACCAAGCCCGATAGGATCAAGTAGCTGATGCAAACTATCCCTTCGCTGTAGTAGCTTTTGCACTGATGGCGGTGATAGTGTCGCAAGTGCAGCAATGCGATTCCCTAATCCCAAAGCCATCAAAAATAATCCTTGCTGCGTCAAGCCTACCGTTGTTAAACCACACAATTCACCCCATACTTGCAGCGCTGTAAAATCGACGTGCGCTGTAATATCTTGTTTTCCAACGTAAATGTAAGGATTATTATGGCGATGATGGCGATAGTAACATTGCAGTGTTCCTTGTCGAAATGGGTTGTAGTAGCGGCTAGCCGAATAGCCATAATCGATCGTTAACACGTAACCTCGCTGGAGTTTTGCTGCTACCGTTTTCAACCAATCTAAAGCTGCTAAATTGACTTCACTACGATAACCTTCAGGATAAGCGGGAGAAGGTAACGCAATCTTGATTAAATCAAAGTAATCAAAAATCCTGGCTGTTGAAACTTCGCCTACAACTTCTGCAAATGTCGCTTGGGGATCCGTGGTTTTCTGAGTTGTGACGTAAATTTCGCGTAATTGTCCGTTTTTGATAGTAATTTGATGTACAGGAAACGCGTCTACAAGTTCGTTAGAAAAGCAGCAGCCGACAATTGAGTTATCGGGAATTTCTGCAAGCGTTAGCCATTGAAGGCGATTGTGGTACTTTTGGAGTCGCTGTTGCTGTTCTTGAATTAATGTAGGCGATCGCTCAATAATGACATAATTAAGCGCTGCTAAAAAATCTGGATAGTGCCTTTCGAGATAGTTCAAGATATCCAACGCTAGAATACCTTGACCGGCGCCCATTTCTAGAAGCGTAAAAGGAATCGGTTTTTCTAAAATTTCCCAGATTTGCAGAAATTGTTCGGCGAGTAACTCGCCAAAATCTGCGCCTAAATGCGGCGAGGTAAAAAAATCACCTTGCTTACCAAGTTTCGTGGCGTGAGTTGTATAGTAACCGTGCTGAGGATGATACAGCACTAAATCCATATATTCCGCAAAAGTAATGCGCTGCTGCGGACTTTCTGCTATCCGCAGCGCGATCGCCTCACACAACGTCGGATGAGAATCACTAACCAGTTGCGTCATCAACGGTCTACAGAACCCATGATGATATCTACACTACCCAGGATCGTGACGATATCAGCAACCTTTACACCGCGTAACA
>NZ_MRCC01000023.1 GCF_001904655.1 Chroogloeocystis siderophila 5.2 s.c.1
GTGGAAGCGGGAAAATGTCCCGCAAGTGTTAGCTCATCGTTGTGCTTATCTGAATGGGTTAATTGACTCACCATTGCCCAGCCGCTCAGCATAATTGCTTGTAGAAAAAGTGACATGTTCCCAGACAGAATGCTTTAAGTAACTGAGATTTTTGAAATTTTAATTAGAAAAAAACTCAATAATTATTGACGCAAACAAGGCGTCTTTTTTTATGTATCAAACACACCTACTCTTTTAAATTCCTAGGAAGGATAGTTAATTAACGTAAATATTCAGACCCAGAAAGTGGCGCATTTGATTGAATTGTTCTAATTACTTTTGGACGTGTAGTACTACTAGGATTATCGACTCTAAGTTCTGCGCGATTTCCCCAACCACCATTGATATCTTCTGGCTGAATACTTGGAGGAGTTGTTTTTCCAGAAGCCAAAGCAATTAGTAAAGTTTGACTTGCCTGTACATACTCTTCTCCATCATTACTAAAGCGAACTAGTTTCCCTTGTAATTCTGGAATTTGCTGTTGTGTTGCTGTTAGCTGGCTTGAAGGTTTGTAAGTAGCAATAAAACTAACCGTTGTTGCTGGTTGTAATGAGTTTTGCAATGCGGCTTCCATCTGCCAAGCTTCTTGGAAGCGCCCATCTGGTGCAACTTGCCAAAAGTTAAGCGTAGTTTGCCATTTTCCAGCAGATACTGGCACACTTTGCCGCGCCAAGATTGAGTATGTATTAGTAGACGAGTTAGGATTAAGCGATCGCTCTTGTGCAAGACGTAAATAACGCACTGCTGTGACGACAATTTGACTATCATCGGGTAAATTGGTGCTACCTGCGACATTGTAAACTCCAGGACGACTTGTCGCTTTCACCTTGTTGATGTTGAGTTCTACATTTGGTAATGATGAACGTTGCGAGCAGCTGACACACAACAGCAGTAGTAAACCGTAAGCTGTCATCCGAGGGAAGATTTTAATTTTTTGTAAAATAAATTGATATAAATGGGTAAGCATAGCGCGATCGCCACAAATAAACATTAATTTTTCAGTATTCTGCTCAAAAATTTCAAAATAAGGCAAAAAATATTAGATACCAGTAGGCACCGTTTGTGCTTCAAAAGTCAGAAAACTACTGTTCCAGGATAATCTTGCTTTTTCAGTTCAACAAGAGACCTTCACAAAGAATTTTTATGAAACTTTGGTGAACTAATTTAGTAGTTTTATTTACCCTCATTAGGGCGCTCATCCCGTCAAATCTACGGTTACTAGCCATTGGCTAAAACTTTTTAAGCGAAAATATAGACTCGCTAGACTCGTCGATCGAAATAAGGTTTGTTAAAGTGGCGTCAGTCTGCCTCTGAAGAATTAATCAGCCACATAACCAGGGTGTGATGAGCCAAACTGTACCTGATCGTCTTTTATTCGCCTTTTTGAATCAATTCAAGTTAATCAGCTTAGTAGGCACGAGCGCACTAGCTGCGTGCCTGCTAAAAACGAGTGTGATACAACCTGCTCACGCCAATTCTGTAGAACAGGGTAAACACGTTGAATCGCAATATCAGATAACGCAACTGCCAAGCTTACCGGCGCAAAACCTTGCGCCACCAAATTTCTCTGATATTCAACCTCAGCAGGTAAATCCTAACTACAATCAGTTTTTGCCAATTCCTACTCCTCTGCCGAATGGAGTTGCGCAACCGCCATCGATGGTTCCGGCAAGAACATGGCAGCAAGAACTTTCAGCAAGAAGTCAAAGCCCGTATCCGCCTTTGGTTGCGACACCACAGCCTTATATGCAGGGTGCTGGAAATGCCCCAGGTGTCATACCGCAACCTTATGCGCCGCAAGTTCCGAATCACAATGCTTATCCTTATGGCGTTATCGGACAACCGCTTTATGTCCAAACAGCACCTACACCACTACCCGTTCCCGCGAGTCCTGGAGTTCCGCAACCAAATTCTACCAGTGGTAATGCGCTACCACCAGCACCAGGCAATAATTTGAACGGCATGATGGTTCCTTACGGAGTGGTTCCCTATGCAGTGCCAGGACAACCGCCGTACTTACCAGCGCCAGCAATGCCGCAACCGAATGCGATCAGTGGCACAGTTGTGCCGCTACCACCAAGCAATAATTTGAACGGCATGATGGTTCCTTACGGGATGATTCTTTATGCACCCGTAGGACAAGCACCGTACTTACCACCGCCGGTAATGCCGCAACCGAATGCGATCAGCAATAATTTGAACGGCGTGATGGTTCCTTATGCAGTGCCAGGGCAATTGCCGTACCTACCACCATCGGTGATGCCGCAACCGAACACTGCAGGAAATGCGGTCAACCAAGGTAGTTTGACATCCTACTATGCTCCAAGTGGTATACCGATCGCCAATCCAAATACAGCAATGGGGCAACAATTACCGACACCTAGTAACCCCTTTACTCCTGTTGGTTCCTACTTTGCCCCAGTCACAACGCAATTACCTGCACTACCCAATGCAGCACCGCCGAGCGCTCCTAATCCAAGTTTAGCACCAATTCCGCAAACACCTGCCAACCCAATTCCAGCACCACCGGCAACACAACCTACGTTGGATAGCCAACCGGTCAGCGCTTCAGCTTTACAGTTACAAGGCGTGTATTCTTATCAAGGCGATGAGTCTTCGGCACGCGCCCGCGTAGGTGCGGTGTATCCTCTTGCACCACGAGTGTTAGTAGGTGCTACTGTCGATTTAACCGATGGCAATGCGTTTGCTGATTCGCGTACTCAAGGATTAAGCCTCAATGAGTTTTATTTAGCAACTTCGCTAGAAAACGTGCCTAACCTGCGGTTCGTGATTGGTCAACTTGATTTGACTTCCTACTTTGACCGCAATAGCTTTGCTAAAGATGGAGCATCGCAGTTTTTTAATTCCGTTTTCCAAACAAACCCAGCTTTGGTGAGTGCGGGCGTTAACTCGCGTCCTGGTGCTTTGGTAAACTGGTCAATCACGGATAACATTGAGGCTAAAGCTGCGGTGTTTTCTTCTGCGCGGGCGATTGGGGATTTTGCCCTCGACGGTTTCGCGACCGAAGTCGGAATTCGTTATGGCAATGCGATCATTCGTGGGACTTATGCGACAGCGCGTGATGCGGGAACTCAAGACGGTTTCCAAGAAGCGTTTCAAGTAGTAAGAAGTGACAGTGAAACAGGAATTTTACGTGCCGATCGCGAGGAATCATACGGTGTCAATGCCGAAGTTTACATTCCTAATCTCAAAATGGGAATATTTGGTCGTTACGGTCGCTATGAAAACCGCGATTTAGACCTAGGAGGCGATACTTATAGTCTGGGTGTCAGCTTTTTGGATGTTTTTTCCCCAGATGACAGGCTAGGTTTAGCTTATGGGAGAAGTTTGTCGAATGATAAACTGCGTCGCCAAGCTGGGAATGATAGACCTGATGTGCTGGAGTTGTACTATGATTTTCGCTTTCTCTCTAATTTGCGATTGGGTTTTACATTTCAAGAACGCAACGACTTCTCTGAAACAATTTTCGGATTTCGACTTAAAACCGAGTTTAACGTAAGTCCCATCGAGAGTATCTTCCAATGAGGCAGCTTTGTTCTTACATAGTACCTTTTGCGCTGTGTGCAGGATTAATCGGCACTCCAGCTTTAGAAATTGTAAATCTTGGTGTTCCCGTAGCTCAAGCACAAGCACTGCCAGCCGAAGTGCGTAGAGGATATACGCTCCTGGATCAAGGCTTAGTCAAGGATGCGATCGCTGCTTTTCAACAAGCTGTTCGTCGCTATCCACAATCTATTCCCGCGAAACTCGGCTTAGCGATCGCCTATAGACGACAGGGACAAATTTCTGATGCGTGGGATACTTATCAACAAGTCTTGGCACAGGAACCCAATAATCAATTAGCGCTCAAAAGTGTTGGCCTTCTCGGTAGCTATCGCCCTGATTGGCAAGCAAGCGGGATTGAAGCACTGACGACGTTGCTAAGTTTTAATCCCAACGACACCGAAGCCCGTGCTCAACGTGCGTTACTTTACGGATACCAAGGACGGTTTGCGGAAGCTTTAGCAGATTATCAGACAGTTTTAGCAAACAATCCATTGCCGGAAATTTTACTGGGTGCAGCAGAAACTTTTACCAATAGCGGTAACTATCAACAAGGTTTAGAACTTTTTAATCGCTATCGTGCGACGGGAAAATCCATTTC
The DNA here is from genome assembly GCF_001904655.1 of Chroogloeocystis siderophila 5.2 s.c.1. NCBI lineage: Bacteria > Bacillati > Cyanobacteriota > Cyanophyceae > Chroococcidiopsidales > Chroococcidiopsidaceae > Chroogloeocystis > Chroogloeocystis siderophila. The sequence continues at coordinate 4,205 of NZ_MRCC01000023.1, forward strand.
TGGCTATGCGGCGATCGCCTACGCGCGGGCTTTACGCCAAACTGGCAATCCCGCAGGTGCAATTCAAGTTCTCGAACCACAAGTGCAAGCTGCCCAAATTGACGATCGCATCATTCAAGCGCGCGCTGAACTATCGTTAGCTTACTTAGCAAATCAACAATTTACTGAAGCTTTAGCAATTTTAGATCCTTTGCAAGGTAGAGTTGACGCAATTTTACCTTTGGCGCGATCGCTCAATGAAATTCGTCTGCGAACGAATGCAGCAGGACTTGCAGAACGCGTTGCAAACCTTTACAGTCAAGCCCTTGCGCAAGCAGTCACTCCTAATCTGCAACTTTTACGCGAAGCTGCTGATGTTTTTCGGGGTTTACCGCAAGGACAGCAAACCGCACTAAATCTGTATCGTCAGTTAGCAATGAGTCAACCGAATGACCCTAGCATTCAAATTCAAATTCTATCGCTCGAACGTCAGCTTGGATTGATCTCGCCAGCCGATCTCAAAGGAAGGCTATATCAAGTTTTGCAAATCTTGCCAACCGATCCAACGCAACAGCAACAGTTAGCACAAGCTTTGGCACAAATTGAACCTCCAGGACCCGAATTTCTGCCTATCTACCAAAATTTACTGCTAGCAGGAGCGAATCAACCGTTTCTTAACTTCCGAATCGCGCAGCTATTATTGCAAAACAACGACTTAGAAGGTGCGAAACGCGCTTTAGCCGCTTACGCAGCCTCTCCCGCAGGCGCAACTGATCTTGCACTACAGTTACTTGCGGCAGAGATTGAGCGACGCGAAGGAAACCTAGCAGCAGCACAAACACGTTACCAAGCTTTGATTACAGGCAATATTCAAGATACCGATGTTCTTAATGCCGCACTGCAAGGACTCGCTGGAATTTACCTGAGCCAGAATCAACCTGATAATGCACTGGTACTTTACGATCAACTTCTAGCGCGTAATCCACAAGATGCTAATGTCCAACTCGGACGGGCGAGTATTGCTTACCAAGCAAACCGAATCTCGGAAGCTCAAGCAGAAGTTGTACTCAACAGTTGGCTGCAAACGCAACCTACAACTAACGCACCTGCTGAGTTATTTAGTTTAGTGGCTGCTTTACCTGCGAGTCCGCAGCGCGAAAATTTATACAACGCGCTTTTGGCAATTGATCCGAACAATATTCCGATTCAAACGCGATCGCTTCAACTTCTTGTCTCCCGCGATCCAGCACTAGCACGCGCGCGAGTTGCGCAAATCGTTGCGAGCAATCCGAACAATGTTGGTGTTTATTTTTTGCAAGGACAGCTAGCGCAAGCAATCGGCGATTTGAGTCTTGCCGACAAAGCTTATCAAACGATCTTGACGGTGCAACCCTACAATGCAGATGCGCTATCTGCTTTAGCTGGTATTCGGTTCCAGCAACGACGCTTTAACTCTGCACAACAGCTATATTCTCAAGTTTTGGCGTTGAATCCTAATGATTTAGCGATCCGTCGTACGCTCGCAAGCTTAAGTGCTGCCCAAGATAAACCTTTAGCTGCGCTCGAACAAGTAGAACAGTTGCAAGTACAACAACTTACCAACGGAACATCAGATAACGAGCTATCGCGTCAACGGCAACAACTTCAAGAAAACTTTCTCCGACGGCGAGGCTTTCAACCTTCCTGGGAACGGTATTAATGTAGCAAGCAGAGAAGAAATTATAGCAGGGGTCAGAGGTCAGGGGTCAGGGTTAAACTCTCCTCAGAGAAGTCAATACAAGCTTCTATAATGTCCTAACTCTGTTGACTATGGCTATAATTGCAGTTTTTATTTAATGAGATGGTACGATGTCAAATTCGGTTAATTAGTGATAGTGATAACAAAAATGCTGAGTAAAGGTGACTAGTGACTTACCACTAATTATTGGCAACAATACTAATATGATATGCTAATTATTTAGCTTGTAAAAATTTATTTGTTTTCTATTAGATACTTTAGTAACTGAAGAGCTACTTAGGACATAGTACAAGCTCAAAACTATTACTTTAGCTTGCTTTTAACTCTGACCTCTGACCTCTGACCCCTAATACACCACCGCACAATTACTGAATTCGAGCTTTATCTATTAGAAACTATATCAAAACTCTCAGTAAATTCGCTATTGGTTATTACCGAGAAGCAAAGCTAGATTTCAATTGTAGGTTTTTATTTAATTTTGAAAAACGAAGTTAGAGCATTCTAGCTTTATAAACGTCATGGAAAATTTTAAAGGAGGAAGATTTGTAACTTTACTATTTAATGAATATTAATTAATCGTCAATTTTATTGCAAGCTAGTATTTTACACAAAATAGGATTTATAATTTTCGATTTTTCGTATTTATATTTTAGGTAATCAGCAAGATGCAGCAACTCGCTCAAGGTAAAAGTCAGATTCAAAATACGAGCTTTTTGCCTTTAAGTTCTGCACTTGCTGTTATTGTTGCTGTCATTGGGTTAAGCGGTTGTTCCGGTTCATCGGTAGAACAATCCAAGTTACCACTGCATAACATACCAGTAACGACGCCATCTCAATCGCCTGTTGCAACCTCTGCTACAGCGATCAACTTAGACATTTTACTGCAAGAAAGCTGGAATGCTTATCGGCAAAGGTTTATTCAAGCTGATGGGCGGGTAATTGATCGGGAAGATAGCGATCGCTCTACCTCAGAAGCTCAAGCGTATGCCATGCTGCGGGCGGTGTTTGCGGACGATCCAACGACATTTGCTCGTACGCTCAATTGGAGCGAAAATAACCTCCAGCGTACTGTTGCGGGTAAACGCACGGATCAATTGTGGGCATGGAAATGGGGTCGTGATGCGCAAGGAAACTGGGGAATTAGCGATCGCAATTTTGCAAGTGATGCCGATATCGATGCGATTACGGCATTAATTTTTGCATCGCGCCGTTGGCAACGTCCAGATTATCTACAGTTAGCACAAAGCAAGCTGCAAGATTTATGGAACTTGTCTACGGTTGCCGTTCCGCAAGGGTCTCGTTATCTCATTCCAGGTCCTACCGACGCCTTTCAAGAGCGATCGCACCTGCTCATTCTCAATCCTTCTTACTTTGCACCTTACGCATTTCGGATTTTTGCGCAAGTCGATCCTGCCCGTGATTGGCTATCGCTTGTAGATAGCAGTTACCAGGCGTTAGAGGATTCTGCCAAATTATCTCGAGTTAATTTACCGAGTGATTGGATCATTCTAGATACTCAAACAGGTGACTATCAAGCACTACCTGTATCGCATTCATTACGAACCGAATACAGTTTTAATGCGTATCGAGTTTGGTGGCGTTTGGCTTGGGATGCAGTTTGGTTTCAAGAACCACGAGCAACTCAATTTTTACAAAATCACCTCAAGCATCTGCAACAAATGTGGCGTTCCACACAGCGGATTCCTGCACAAATTAACTTGCAAGGAAATCCGTTAGTCAATTACGAAGCAACGTCGCAGTATGCCATGCTCTACGCTGCCTTTCGCCTAATTGAGCCAGCAATTGCAACTGAGATTCTGCAACAAAAACTGTTACCGCAGTATCAAGGTGGCATTTGGGAGCAGGATTCCGCTTACTACACGCAAAATCTGGTGGGATTGGGGTTACTTCCGCCTACCGAGTTAACACAACTTTTACAACTTACCAAATAGTATCGCACTCAATACTCACCGCTCATGCATAGCTTTCGTCGCGATCGACCGACTCGCCCCAAGACTAAAATAATATTCCCCTTGTCTAGCAATGTCTCACCACGGCTTCTTTGGCTAGTGGTGTTAGGTTGTAGTACCGCTGTTCTTGCTTCAACAACGACTTTAACGCAAGCTCAAAGCGAAAGCACGCTGCGGCAAGCAGAACAGCAGTTAATTCAAGAATACGCGTTGCCTAAAGCACCGGCAAGACCGCCAGTTTATCGACCGCAACGCGCTACTCCAGCACCTGCAAAATCGGCACAACCGCGATCGCCAAAGCCTGCATCTCGTGCAATAACACCAGCACCAGCAGCTACACAACAAGTTAGGCGATCTCAACCACCTGCACCCGCTGCAACTCCTCGCCCGCGTCAAGCACCAAGGTCTAATCCTGCGACACCGACTTCGGTTACTGAAAATACTGCACCTTTGAGTCAATATATTTTAGAGTTCAATCGCAGTCCTGTTGTTGGCAATCGCTTTCGTTTACAAGGTATTTACTCGGAAGGACGATTGGGGTTTACTCGCCCGCGTGGTTGGCAGGTGCAATCAGTTAAAGCTTTAATTCGCTTTCAACATTCACCAGCGTTGTTTGCAAATCGCTCGAATTTGACACTACGAGTGAATGGTACGAGTGTTGGTAGCGTTCCCTTAAATCGCAAGCAATCACAAATTGGCAGCGTGCTGTTTGACATTCCACCGAATTTGATTCAGAACTTCAATGAGTTAACGATGGTGGCGCAGCAGCATAATTCCGCAACGTGTAGCGAACCGAACGATCAAACACTGTGGACGGAGATTTTACCCGATTCCAAATTAATCTTTAATTACACTCCGCAGCCAGTTCCGATTAACTTAAGTCGTTATCCTTATCCTTTCTTCGACGAACTTAGTCTTGAGCCAAATCAAATTGCGTATTTGCTACCGCAACAAATGAGCGAGACGTGGTTAACCGCAGCGGCTCGTTTTCAAACATCTTTGGGTAGATTTGCTGAGTTTCGCCCAATTGATACAAGTTTAGTTGAAAGCGTTGATGCGGTAGAAGGACAGCGACTTGTTATTATTGGGACGCCAGAAGAACAACCAGCGTTAAGAAACCTCGATTTACCCTTTGCGATCGCTGGCAATCAAGTTCTTGATGGCAATCAAGATCCGCTTCCTGAAGATGTGGGTGTCTTGATGGTGACAACCACCAAAGATAGCGGTGTTCCTGTGCTTGTTGCTACCGGAAATGGGGCTGATGGCGTTACAAAAGCGGTGCAAGCCCTCGTACAGTCGCAAAACCGTAAAATTGCCACCGGACAGGGAATGATCGTTTCCCAGTTAACCGAAGCACCTACGCCAGGGTTGCGTCAATGGCCGCGTTATCTTCCTGAACGCGATTCGTTTGAACTCAAAGATTTAGCCACAAGTAATAATCAACCGTTTGAAGATGTGACGGTTCGGGGTTCTGCTGCGCCACCGATTGAATTTGACTTCCGCGCGTTGCCAAGCGATCGCTTTAATCGCGGTAATTCGATGACTTTGCGTTACAGCTATGGTCCGCAAGTTAACCCAAGAACTTCAGCAGTAGAAGTTTTACTCGATGGCGTGTTTATCGGTGGAGAACGTCTGACTTCAGAACAGGGAGAAGTTAGAAAAGCACTCAACATTAACTTACCAGAAAATCTGATTACACCCACATCGAAAATTCAAGTTGCATTTCGCTTGCACTCGAAAGAACCACCGGACAGGTGTAGTGGCATTGTTGCCGATCAACAACTTTCTGGTACAGTTCATGCAGATACAAGCTTTCGTCTCAATCGCGAAACATCGGTACAAATTCCTGACTTGAAACTTCTGCAAGCAGGTTATCCTTTCACCGCACCGCAGGATCTTTCGAGTACGGCGATTGTTTTACCCGATACGCCTTCAGAAACCGATTTGCTAACGATGCTGGAATTTAGCGAACGCATGGGGCGGTTGAGTCAAGCCGAGTCGGTGGCATTGCAGGTTTATACCGCAGGGACTTTTCCTAGCCAAGATCAGGGCAAGTATCATTTGGTGGGAATTGGTACGCGCCAGGAGTTTCCTTTTCCGGAAGTGTTTCAAGCTGGTGGCTTTTTCCTGAGTGATGTTTTTTCTCGTGCTTGGGGTGGTGGAACCGTACAAGCGTTACCTGATGAGGATGGGGTAATTAAATCAATCGTTTCACCGTGGAATCGCGATCGCGTTATCTTAGCACTCAGCGCGCAAACCGAAACTGGCTTAGAACGAGTCCGTCAGATTCTCGATAAAGATCCTTGGTTTTTCCAACTGCAAAAAGATACCGTACTGATTTCCAGCAATCAGCAAGATCCTGCGGCGTACGATCCTGAGGGCTACGAACTCAAGTTTCTTCAAAGTTCGCCACAGCGGCGGATTGAAAACGCGAGTTTGTTAAGCAAGGCATCGCGTTTACTACAAGAACATTGGTATTTATTACCCTTGGGAATTTTGGGTATCGCGGTAGTGCTTTATGGTATCACACAAACGTATCTCAAGCGGGCTACAGTGGAGGATAAGAAGTAGAGCTATGGCTTTATTGAGTATTTCACTTGCAAATTGGCTGGTTGAGGATCTGCCGCAACGTTTTGATCGAGCGCTAGAAAAATTAGAAATCCGTCATCTCAAGTGGCTCATCTTACCGCTTTTGCTGCTATCAGTACCGTTGATTACCACACCGTTACAAGTTTGGCAGCAAGGTGTTGTGACGGTATTTTTAATTGCGATCGGTCAAATTATCGTTCGCGCCGAGCAAAACAATCCCTCAAAATCGCGCAGCGAATACTTGCACTTGTTCATGGTGTGGCTTAGTCTCGTGACAACGCTACGCTATCTTTACTACCGAACTTCTTACACGCTCAACTTTAACAACTGGATTAATGGCATTAGTTGCGTACTACTTTATGGAGCCGAGTTATATGCAGTTTTTACCCTTATACTTGCCTATTTTCAAACGCTGAAGATTAAAGACCGTAAACCTGTAGACTTGAAGACAATTCCCCAAGAACAGTGGTTTACAGTTGATATTTATATTCCTACTTATAACGAAAGTATAGAAATTGTTCGTAAAACCGCGCTTGGTGCATTAGCGACTGACTATCCCGCAGATAAAAAACGCGTCTATATTCTCGATGATGGTCGTAAATTCCCTGAACGAAGAGCCGAGTTACGCCAAATGTGCGATGAAATCGGTTGTACATTGCTAACGCGCGAAAACAACGATCATGCAAAGGCAGGAAACATTAATACTGCGTTTCGCCGTACTCAAGGCGATTTAGTCTTAATTTTAGATTGCGACCACATTCCGACGCGAGATATTCTGCAAAACACGGTAGGCTTTTTTTACAATCCGAAAGTTTCTTTAGTACAAACACCGCACTGGTTTTATAACCCCGATCCGTTTGAACGTAACTTGATGACGAAGGGCAAAGTTCCGGTAGGTAATGAACTGTTTTATAAGGTGTTGCAAAAGGGTAATGATTTCTGGAATGCTGCCTTTTTCTGCGGTTCGGCGGCGGTGATTCGCAAAGAACACGTCATGCAAATTGGGGGTATTGCGGTAGAAACTGTTACTGAAGATTGTCACACGTCTTTGCGCTTACATTCTTTGGGGTACGAGACGGTTTACTATGACAAAATTATGGTTGCGGGCTTAGCCCCAGAGAAGTTCGCGGCGTATGTTGGTCAACAAGTGCGTTGGGCGCGGGGAATGGCGCAGATTTTGCGGATTGAAAACCCAATGTTCAACCCGAAGTTGAAGCTGACACTACCGCAACGAATTTGTTATTTTTCGGCAACATCGCACTTTTTCTACGGGTTTCCACGATTGATGTATGCGATCGCTCCTACGCTATTTTTACTGTTTAGCATTAACCCGATTCGCGGTTTAGGTTTGGAAACCCTTGCGTATGCTTTACCACACATTCTTTTAGCTTTAAACACCAACCACATAACTTACAAACATGTCCGCTTTTCGTTCTGGAACGAAATCTTTGAGTTCGTCATGGCGTACCAAGCAGGAATTGTCACGTTTTTAGCACTAATTAACCCAAAACTTGGTTCTTTCAACGTTACGGATAAAGGACAAACTGTCGATAAGCGCACTTTTGATTGGCAATCGGTACGCCCACTGTTAATTGTGACTGCGCTGGTTGTGGCGTCGCTGCTGGCGGTTCCTTTCTGGTTGTTGCTGCGTCCCGAAGATAGCGAGGCGGTTTTAGTTAACGCGCTGTGGTGCGTTTTTAACTTGATATTATTAGTAGCTGCTTGCCTTGTTGCTTTTGAACAGCCGCAATTACGTACTGCACACCGTTTGCAGCGCCATCTTGGTGTGGTGATTTATAGCGCAAATCAAAGCGTTCCAGGAATTACGGTGAATATTTCAGAAACGGGCGCGCTGATCGCGCTCGATTCGTGGGCTAACTTACCTGATGAAGTTGAAGTCGAAATTATTGGCGATTACGGCGCGCGCGCATTTCTCAATGGTAGAATTGTCCGCTGGACGCCGATTAATGATACTCAAATTCATGTCGTCGTTGATTTTATCAATCCGACTCGCGCACAGTTAGATAATTTAGTATTGGCTCTCTATTCAGATGTGAAAGAGTGGTACGGACAAAAACGCGAAATTGTCGATCGACCGTTTCAGTCATTTAAGTTTCTGGCTACAAGCTTAACACGTTCATTCCGCGACTTTGAGCCAGAGCGTAGTGTCAAACAAGTACGCAAACGCGTTCAAACACCAGCACAAATTTACTGGGAAGGACAATTTTATGCGGGAGAAGCGACTGAAATCGGAGCGAGTAGTTTAAGGTTTGAGCTTGATGGTAATGCTAAGTCTTCTGAAAAACAGCTACAAGAGCAGGATATTACAAAGATGAAGCAAGAAAAGCCACTTGTGGGTTTACTTGTTGATAATAACAGCGCTTCCAATCGTCTATTAGCTCAAATTGCTCATGTAGAGGTTTGTCCTAATGACAGCGAGTCTGACTTATTGTTAACAATCGAGTTACAGTTTCCTGAACAGTTTAAGCAAAAACAAGGTGAGAAGATTAAGGAATTGTTACTGACTTTGTAGCGAATAGTATAGTTATACCATTTCACTTTAAATTTGCGACATCTGGGTAGCAGAGGTCAGAGGAGCAAGGCAGTGCCTTGCCCGTAGTTAATGGTATTAGCCCCCATTTGAGTTTTTTAGTTGTTTAGAAGCCTTGCGTGTCCTCTCACTGTACTGTGTTTATGGAACTGGAGGTATCAGGATATTGAAGTTTGAATTTATGCGCGAGTTTAATGATGTGGTAGGACTTACGCTATAGGTAAGTCCTCGTTATCACTAGTAGTTGTTTTCTAGTTCGCCAGTGCGTACTGATAGTTGTTGCGTTTGTTTACCGCGCTGAACTTTGATTTGTAAGGTTTGACCGACTTCGCTATTATCTACGATATTTTGCAGTTGCTCGGCTGTAGATACAGGTTGACGGTCAACTTGTACAATTACATCTCCGCGACGCATTCCTCCGAGTGCGGCTGGAGAGTTTGGGATGACTCGCACTACGAGTACACCGTTCATTTCTGGTACGTTAAGCGGTGAATTTGGATCGCTGTTATTTTGTTTCGCTAGCTGTGGGGTAAGTGTTACCATTTGCACGCCTAAATAAGGATGAGCGATTTTTTCGCCGCGCATCAGCTTGTCTTTAATTGCTTTGGCTTTGTCAATCGGAATCGCAAAACCAATTCCCATTGCATCTGCACGGATGGCGGTATTAATTCCAATGACCTCACCGCGATCATTTAATAATGGTCCTCCAGAGTTACCAGGGTTGATCGCTGCGTCGGTTTGAATAAATTCTAGGCGTTTATCGAGAATGCCAACTTCGCGACTCGAACGCTTCAACGTGCTGACGATTCCGAGGGTCACTGTATTATCTAATCCTAAAGGATTACCAACAGCGATCGCCCAATCACCGACTTGTACTGTACTCGAATCGCCTAAGGGTGCAACTGGCACATCACCGCCGGCATCGATCTTAACGACGGCTAAATCGGTTACTTCATCGACACCTTGAACTGTACCTTCAAACGTGCGTCCATCTTTCAGTTGTACGGTAACGCGATCCGCTTGATTGACAACGTGGGCGTTGGTAAGAATCTCACCGCTGGGATCGATGATTACCCCAGAACCCAATCCGCGTAAAGTTTCTGGGGGCATTTGTTGCGAAAAGCCGTCGCCAAAGAAGCGGCGAAAGAAAGGATCTTCTAGAAATGGCTCAGGAACCCGACGTGTTACTGTACGCTCGGTATCAATGCGTACTACAGCAGATCCAACGCGATTGACTGCGGCGGTGACAAAGCTATTTGAGGTTATTGGGGCTTTAGCTTGCGCAATGCTAGTGTTATTTTCAGCGATAGATGCTGCTTGACACGGTAACACTCGCAAAGTGCTAAATGTCAGAATAACTCCCAGCGCGATCGCTAATATATGAGTACTAAGGCGCATCAACCATGATTTCACATGCATACCTATCTATTTTCAACCAGCTTTTTATGTAACGACTACTCTGTTTTGATTTTGGCTCAACTTTGAGCCGTTGTGACGTTTTCCTGTTTTTGATTCATCGCCCTCCTCAACAATTGTATGGCTTTAACCCTGAAGTTGAGAAGTTTAAGCATCAGACTATAACGATTATTCTTCCCACTTTTTAGCAGATTTTTATCACTTTATCTTTTGTTCAACTTACTAACAACTCTCTCTATTTATTTTTGTAACTCGATTTTAGAAAATCCAATCTTTAATTGTAAATTATATGGCTGTTCCCTCTAAAAAAAAGCAATTTATGCATATTAATAACCAGGCTATTAACGGATATGTATTTATGGCTCCTACTTTTTTAATTATGGGGGTTTTCTTGCTTTTACCAATCTTTTTAGCAATTATTCTCTCATTTTACAGAGTTCAACCTTTGGGAGATGTTAGTTATACCTTTAGAGGTTGGCGTAATTTTTGGCGAATGTTTAGTGATGAACGTGTCAGGATTGCTTTAAAAAATACAGTAGAGTATGTAGCGATCGTTGTTCCAACGCAAACTTTACTTGCTTTAACTTTAGCTTTAGTCCTCAACACACAAATTAAAGGAAAAAACTTTTTTAGAGTTCTGTTCTTCCTACCGACAGTCACTTCATCTGCTGTTTTAACACTTATTTTTATGTGGATTTGTAACTCTAATGGGTTACTCAATCGCTTTCTTGCTGTTTTAGGTTTACCTACGTATAACTGGCTAGGCGATCCTAGTGTTGCACTCAAAGCAATTATGTTGATGAATATTTGGGCGACTGCGCCTCTTTTTATGGTAATTTATTTAGCAGCAATGCAAGATATTCCAGAAACGCTCTACGAAGCAGCAACGTTAGATGGCGCAAGCGCGTGGGATAAGTTGATCTATATTACTTTACCTTTTTTACAACCCGTCACTTTTTTTATTATTGTCATGGGAATAATTGGAACTTTTCAATTATTCGATCAATCTTATATTTTCTCACGAGGTTCGGGAGGTCCTAATAACTCTACTTTGACAGTTGTGTTATTAATTTATCAATATGCTTTTAAAAATCTTGACATGGGTTATGCAGCAGCGCTTGCACTCATGTTAGCACTTGTGATTATGATTGTGACTTTAATTCAGCGGATGTGGATTCAAGAAGAAAATTTTAATTGAAAAAGGATTGGCGATGCTCGAAAAAGCTTCCTGGCTTACACCTGTTTTGTACGTCATCTTAATATTGTATGCGATTTTAACGTTTGTGCCTTTTGCTTGGGCGTTGTCTGCTTCGTTTAAACCGCTATCAGAAATTGTATCAGGCGCAGATGGTTTGATTCCACAACAGTTCACGTTAGAGAACTACCAACAGATTTTTATACAAGAACCGCTTTTTGGCAGATGGTTATTTAATAGTATATTTGTTGCTGTGTGTGTAACGCTAGGTAATTTAATTTTTAACTCAATGGCGGGCTATGCTTTAGCTCGAATTCGTTTCCCTGGAAATCAAATATTCTTTTTTTTAATCTTAGCAGTTTTGATGGTTCCTGGACAAGTAACTCTGATTCCTACTTTTTTGATTTTGAAATCTTTAGGCTGGCTAAATTCCTATCAAGGACTCATTGTTCCTAGCATTGTCAACGCAACTTTTATTTTTATGATGCGGCAGTTTTTTATTAATTTTCCCAAAGAATTGGAAGAAGCAGCAGCGCTAGACGGGCTAGGATATTTAGAAACTTTCTTTCAAATTGTGTTGCCATTAGCTAAACCAGCATTAGCGGCACAAGCTATTTTTATTTTTATGGGTTCGTGGAATAATTTTTTAACTCCATTGCTGATTTTATCGGAAACTGAAATGTTCACTCTGCCACTAGGTTTAAATACATTTAAAGGGCAATATATTAGCTATTGGAACTATATTATGGCAGCATCGATGATGTTCACTTTACCAGCTTTGTTGATTTATGCCTTTTTTAATCGATATTTTATTCGAGGAGTGACTTTTACAGGAAGTAAGGGGTAAAGTTTAGCTCTACATTGCCACAAATCAGTTGTCAATGTTTAAACTGAAATTAGGTTGTGAAGATTCTTTTACGTTATGGCGGGACATAGTAAATGGGCAAATATTAAGCGACAAAAGGCGCGTGTAGATGCAGTCAAAGGAAAAACGTTTACGCAGTTATCGCGGGCTATTATTGTAGCAGCAAGAAATGGCGTACCTGATCCGGCGGGTAATTTTCAGCTACGAACAGCGATTGAAAAAGCAAAAGCTGCTGGCATACCAAATGAAAATATTGATCGCGCGATCGCTAAAGGTGCAGGTACTTACGCAGACGACTCTGTACAGCTTGAGGAGATGCGCTACGAAGGTTATGGATCGGGTGGTGTCGCGATTCTGATCGAAGCATTGACTGATAACCGCAATCGTACCGCTGCTGATTTGAGAGCCGCGTTTAGTAAAAATGGTGGTAATCTCGGTGAGACAGGTTGTGTCAGTTGGATGTTTGCCCAGAAAGGAGTAGCGATCCTTTCTGGTAGAGTTGATGAAGAGAAGCTGTTAGAAGCATCATTAGAAAGCGGCGCTGACTCGTATGAACTTGCAGATTGTATGGCTGAAGTCTTTACAGACGTAGGTAATTTGGAAAACCTCAGTCAACATCTGAAGAATGAAGGTTTTGTTGTTAGTGACGTGGAGTTACGCTGGATTCCCAGCAATAGTGTCGAAGTGAGTGATTCGGAACAAGCGCGATCGCTACTGAAATTAATTGATACGCTAGAATCTCTCGATGATGTGCAAAACGTCACGGCTAACTTTGAAATGGCAGATGAATTAATGGCGTTAAGCGTTTAAGCAAAGATACCTTGATTACAGCAGCTTGATCGCGTAACAATTAAGAAAAGTAAACGATGTGTTAGCTAGTTATACAATGGCGCTGGAGCAGTTGGAACAAGTAATTTGTCCTGAGTTGGACTGTGACTATGACTTGGTGATCGTCGGTGGTGGTATTGTGGGGCTGACGCTGGCGTGTGCGCTGAAAGACTCTGGATTGCGCGTCGCGGTGATTGAAGCCAAACAGCATTCTGTCGCAGCGGCGAAGGGACAAGCTTATGCAGTTCACCAACTTGCAGCACGAATTTTTCAGGGAATTGGTGTCTGGGATAAGATGTTACCCAACATTGCACATTATCACCGAGTGCGGCTTTCTGATGCAGATTACCCTGGTGTCGTTGAATTTCAAACAACAGATTTAGGCACAGATGTCATCGGGTATGTCGCGGAACACCAAGCGCTGCTAGCACCTTTGCAGGAGTTTATGCAGGAATGCGCTAACGTCACTTATTTGTGTCCGGTAGAAGTTGTCGAGACAGAGTATAAACCAGATTTTGTCGAGATTTCAGTTGTGAGTGATGGGAAATTGCAGATGATCCACACGCGATTACTTGTCGCCGCTGATGGGGCGCGATCGCGCATTCGTAACGCCGCCGGTATCAAAACTCGTGGTTGGCAATACTGGCAATCTTGTATTGTCGCCTTTGTGAAACCAGAAAAGGCTCATAATGATACCGCTTATGAGCGGTTTTGGTCAAGTGGCCCATTTGCGATTTTACCCTTACCAGGGAATCGCTGTCGGATTGTGTGGACAGCACCGCATGAAGAAGCAAAGGCTTTACTTGCCTTGGATGACGCGCAGTTTTTGCAGGAGTTGCAACGTCGCTACGGCGATCAGATGGGGAAACTCGAGCTTGAAGGCGATCGCTTTATGTTTCCGGTACAGTTGATGCAGAGCGATCGCTATGTTTTACCTCGGTTGGCTTTGGTTGGGGATGCAGCGCACTGTTGTCATCCGGTGGGTGGTCAAGGGTTAAACTTGGGCGTGCGTGATGCAGCGGCTTTAGCGCAGGTATTACAAAATGCGCACGGAAACAACCAAGATATCGGTAGTATACAGATATTACAGCAGTACGAACGCTGGCGCAAGCGGGAAAATTTAACAATTTTGGGTTTTACTGATTTGTTGGATCGGATGTTTTCTAACAATTGGTTGCCGTTGGTGGTGATGCGGCGGTTGGGTTTGTGGATGCTGCGGCGGATTCCGATGTTTAGGGTTTATGCGTTGCAGTTAATGATTGGGTTGCGGGGACGGATACCGCAGTTAGCGCAGAGGTAAAGGAGCATTAGTGGCAAGGCAGTGCCTTGCCCATACCTTCATGGGAGAAGCGGGTTATGCTTCGGATTGGGTGTGCAGTGTGGTCGTATAAGGGTTGGGTTGGTGATTTTTATCCGGCGGGGAGTCGGGCGAGTGAGTTTTTGCGGCTTTATAGTCGGCGGTTGACGACGGTTGAAGGGAATACGACTTTTTATGCTACGCCTGATCAGGAAACGGTGGCGCGGTGGGCGGCGGATACGCCGTCAGGGTTTGAGTTTTGTTTGAAGTTACCGCGAGAGTTAACACATCAAGGATTGTTAAAACCTTCAATTTCTGGCGCGTTGAGTTTTTTGGAACAGATGCGAGGGTTGGGAAGTCGCTTGGGACCAATTTTTGCACAATTACCGCCGCGCTATGGACCTGAGTGTTTGGAAGATTTGACGGCGTTTCTCAGTGCTTGGTCGCAGGAAAACGCAGAGTTAGCCTTGGAAGTGCGCCATCCTGGCTGGTTTACGGAACCTTATGCAAGTCAATTGACAAGTCTACTAGAAGAGTTGGGTATTGGGCGTGTTTTGCTGGATTCGCGTCCGATTTATGATACGCCAGAAGATGTGGAGATTCTTTCGGAACGTCGCAAGCCTAAATTACCTTTGCCATTGAGTGTAACTGCACCTTTTAGTTTGATTCGTTTTATTAGTCATCCGCAGCAAAAGTTGAATCAAAGCTTTTTGCAAGAGTGGGTGAGTGTTGTTGATGCGTGGTTGCGTCAAGGTAAGCGCGTGTATTTTTTTGTACACTGTCCGCAAGAAGCGCGATCGCCTGGTAATGTGCGATATTTTCAACAGATGTTGGAACAACACGGTGTTGCAGTTCCGCCACTTCCTTGGGATAGTGTTGGGGAATCGCCTACGCAGCTTAATTTGTTTTAAAGAATAAAAGAATAGGTTTGTTACATGAATTGTAGACACCTTTCGACTGAAGTCGGGGCTAAATAACAAAGTGTGCCTTCGCACACTCTGACAAGAAAATCAACTGTAATTCCACGTATGTTGATAGGGTTTGTCTAGTAACAAATTGATTTGTTGAATATGCTACTGGGTGGGTGTAAATGAATTGGGTGATCGCACGCTAAAGTATCAAGCCTAGCGAATAATTTTTACGACATCGTAAAGACCGTGTTCATTATCAGCGTAAGCTTGCCAGTAGTTTGTTTCTTTGTCAAAACCAGGTTGTTGACCGAGTGATTTGAAATCTTCGCGACTATTCCAACGGGCGAGTAATGCAATTGTCGATTTATCTGTACTAGGACACATCGCTGCCCACTGCAATCCTGGAATCATTTGTATTACACTGGGCATCTCTTGAGTGACAATCGTTGCGAGTTCAGATTGATCTTTGCCTGGCTTCATTTTAAATTGGCTAAACATAATCACATCTCCTTGATTGAAGCTTGGTGATGTTGTTCTGGTTTCAGTATGTCGAACTTGGCAAGCGAAGGATTGAGGTGTCTGTGTGGCAACAGTGAGTACGTGTTCTTTGGCGTATGACTGGAAGCTAGATAAATCTTTTCCTTGCCATTGAGATAGTGCAATCACTTGTGTACCATCTTGCGCTTTGAGAATTGCGGAGTCTTGAAAGCCAGGAGTTTTTGCAAATGAGGGTTCGGCTTGGGAAACGTCTGAGAGGACTTTAGCTTGAGTTTTTACGGTTGTGGGATAAACTGTGATGACTTAACGACTTCGTTGCTGGTGTCGAGAGGAATCGCGGTATCAGCTTGTGCTATCATTGGTATTACGGTAAGAGTACCAAACATCAACAGCGCGATCGCCGCAATCGTATTGAACTTACGCATAAATAGACTTAGCATGACCGCTTAACCTTCTGGATACGTGTTTGATAACTAAGGTTACAAAGCTTGCACTATGGTTGTATAGTCGTTTTTTGCAGTTTTAGCAGATTCTTGCTATTTGATTAAATATTGTTTCGGCGTGACTTTAGTGAGGCGCTTGAAGTGTCTGCCAAACTGACTTTGGCTAGCGAATCCAACTTGTAAAGCAACGTTGGTAATCTGCTGATTCTGTGTCAGTAACTCTTGAGCACGTTCAATGCGGCATTTAATGAGATACTGATAAACTTGATAAAGTTGGCGATCGCGGCACAATCTGTAAATGCAACTTTTCTCTATTGTCTTGACTCATGAAACTGCGCACACGTCTTTAGTATTAATTGACTCAATTAGTCTTATTTGAACAAAAGTGTTCAGTACTGTAGTCATTTTCAGTATATGTTAGAACAAAAATGCATTTCTGTTTCATCGCTTTTATAGAATAGCATGAGAAACAAACCACAGAGGCACAGAGAACACTGAGGAAAGCGGTTAGAAGAGATTCTCACTGAACATACGATTGCTGTAGTTTGTTTGAGAAGAAATTGAGTTTTTTATCAAAGAATAGTTGTTAGCAGAAAAATAAAAATTCTTGGATTGCTTTATGTTTATAAACAGAAATGATCGCATCCTGATGGGCTAAGGACGAAGCTGTTAATTACCTCAACGCTGCTCTAGAAAACTCGAATTAACTTATAATTTTCATAATAGAATATATTCTACACCAGGTTAGCAACACAAGGATACGATTTTTTAATTCTGAGGTGTTTAAATTAGGAATAATTTGCCTTGAAAAATCTCTTTTCTTTGTGTACTTTGTGTTCTAACGGCTAACGTCTTCGCTTCGCTGGAGTGGTTCATTTTTTAACTAATACGACCGTAACGCGCAACCACAGGATTATTAGGACTAGCTTGATTAGTTAAATACGCCCACAATTGATCTCCCAGGGAAAAATGCCACCATTCATTAGGATGACGCTGAAAGCCCGCCGAGTGCATTGATTCAAACAATATTTGGCGATGGAGGTGATATTTTTGTGCCGCAGGATCAGTGTTATTGGCATAGTAATCAGGGTGCGATCGCGGCGATAGTTCATCAATCGCAGAACCCATATTAACTATTTCACCAGTATCATTGATAAGTGTTAGATCAACAGCAGCGCCAGTACTATGCGGCGGCGGATAGCGTTCATCTAAACTCGGTACTGCCCAAAGCTGGTAAACTTGTTGCCAAATCTCCTGACGCTGAGTTGCGGATAAACTATCAACTTGCAATCCAGCGGTATGTACCACCTGTTTAAAGGTGTAATCTACCATAAATTGCTGCACAGCAACAGGGCGATAGGCATCAAAAATAAGTAATTGCCACGTGGGATAATGTTTTTGTAGTTGAGTTTGTGCGGCGAGTAACGCTGATACGACACCTTGACGTAAATAATAAGGCGAGCGATCACCATAAGTTGCACCTAATTGTTGATAAGGATGCGGAGAAACCACCGCAAGCTTTTCTAGAGGAATTGGCACGAGTGGTTCATGACACTCTAGAATAGGAACTTGCTGATGAGGCTTCTCCATGACGCGTAGGTAATTTTCTATTAAGCTCGTAATACTTCAATCGCAGAAATTAAAGGAAAGTCCTTTTCAGCCTTGAAAGTCAGGTTCAGCTTACCGTCGGTCACTTGTACACCTCTAATTGATACCATTGTTGCGTTTAAAGCACCACCAGCCGCTTTTGTGATGTCGTAGTTATTCATCACAAGTTTATTCTCAGCTAAAACGTCAAAGACGCGTCTACCAACGCCGCCAGGTCCTTTACCAGGCGCACCCCAGTATGTTTCAGCAAAATACAATCGTACTTCGACATTTCCTGGAGTGTTAATTGGCAGGTTAAAGTTAACAATTCGCGATGCTAGAGGAGTTGTATTCGTAATTTTTCCGCGATAAGTTTGGTAAAGTTTATCATTTGTTGTGTTGGCGATCGCAACATTACCTGCATTCTCAGCTTGTGCGGTTGTGGGCGAAAACCATCCTTTTCCGGTATCAGAAGTCCATACTTTACCTGTCTGATCGGTGTAAGAAACGTTACTGCCTACATCAATGCGGTACAGCGTCGAACGTGTTTCCGGCTTGATATTACTCACCAAATAAACGTTGTCTTGGTAATCGTAGTTGATTCCAGAATAGTCCATTGCAAGAATCCAAGTATTTGGGATAATTTGCCCCTGGCGATTTCTCGCTGCCCAAAAACGAACGTGATGTCCACTCGGTCCAGGACTACCCTTTTGTTGATCGATTAATTGATTATTTTTTGTTGGATCGCTCCACTCTTGATCGATTTTAAAGCCGAAAGTCCCGTTTGGATTAAAAGATCCTTGCGCAAGTTGCGATAAATTTTGTCTGCGTGGGAGTAGCGTTTGCCCGTCAACTCCTGCATGAGTAAAAACAACTTTCGTGGCGTTGCTACCTTTGCTATGCCAGAAAATTGTCGCAGTTTTCCCTTGGGTATGGTAAGCAGCCAATTGCTTTACACTTACTGGTTGTGAAGCATTTGCTTTTTGCCAGTAAGCTGAAAGCACTTCGTCACCGACTGCTTGTACTAAACCATTTTGATTGAGTTTTTGTCCAGGACCAGTAATTTTTGTTTGATAACCGAAAACTTGGAGAATTTCGTTTAAACTTGGCTCTTGATTACCTTCGGATACCGATTGCCAAAAACCAGAAAGCTGAACGACTTTGTTCGCCTCGTCTGCATCATTGGACTTAATCGTTAACGTACCATTATGAACGCTACCACTCGTTGCTTTAAAGCGGATGCGTAAATCAAGCTGTCCTTTAGGAGCAATCGTTACGGGAGTATTGATATTATTGAGTAATTCCCACGGACCTGTAATAGGCACGCCTGTAATTCTCAAAGGACTAGTACCTAAATTTTTAGTTCGCAGTGTAACCGTGTCATGAACTCCGTTATCAGGTGGGTTATTCAGGCTACCAATGCGACTGAAGACAAGGCGATCACTGTATGGTAAGTTATCAAGGTTTTGAATATCAATTTCTGGACCACTTACTGCTGCTTGCAGTGAAGAATGCTGCTGTAGGGAAGACAGCGTGCTGAAATCTGCCTGCAAATCATTGAAACTGTTGCTATGTACTCGACTGGTGTTGCTATTTAGAGTAACACCAGCTAAAGTATCCGATTGATAATTGATCGTCATTGCAGACCTGATAGGTTAGATAGAGGTAAAAGATTGTACTTACGATCCACCTAAAATCTTTACCATAGTTTGGGTACAAGTCGCCGCAAAAATTCTCTACTTTAACTAACTGGTACAGAAGAAGGAGAAACGCGCCAAATCTTGATTGTTCGATCTTTGCTACCAGTGGCAAAATTTAGACCGTTTTGACTAAACGCGACACAAGTGATGCCTTGGGAATGATCGGCAAGATTGCGAACAACTTCTCCATTGTCAATATTCCACAGTCTAACCACTCGGTCTTCGCTAGCAGTTGCAAAGGTTTTGCCGTCACTACTAAAACTGATTGCTGTGACTTCTTTTTTATGTGCAGCGATCGTCCGACGGAGTTCGCCGTTACTCGTATTCCAAAGTTTGACTTCTCCAATATTACTGCCACTTGCGAGCGTTTTACCATCAGGGCTAAAAGCAACTGTATAGACTGGTCGTGCGTGTCCTGTCAGCGAGTGCAGCAACTTACCTGTACGCATTTCCCAAATATTGGCTCTTTGGCGGTAATTACCACTGGCGATCATTTGCCCATTCGGACTAATCGCGATCGCCGCCACGCCTCCTTGATCGGCAATTGTGCGTAAAAGTTGTCCTGTGCGAACGTGCCAGATTTTGATTGTGCGATCGCCACTTCCACTGACTAAAATCTCACCGTTGGGACTAAACGCGATCGAACTCACCCAATCTTTGTGTCCTGCTAAGGTACGGATGTTTTTACCCGTTTTGAGATCCCATAGTTTAATTGTTTTATCGCCACTGGCGCTTGCTAGTATCTGACTATTCGGAGTAAACGCGACTGAACTAATCCAGTCTTTGTGTCCTGATAAAGTGTATAGTAATTTTTTTGCACCCAAGTCCCACACTTTTACAGTGCGATCGCCACTACCACTTGCTAGAACTTGTCCATTTGGGCTAAATCCTACTGTATAGATTGCCCGTGCATGACCGCCACTAATTGTATCTACCGATAATTTACCGCGCCACACATTTGCTGCGGCTTGCAGCAGTTCGATTTGTGATGATGTTGAACTTACCGCTGGCTGTAGTATTCCTTGTACTACAGATTGCGGCATCGCCGCTAAGGGCATGACGTCAAAAGTTAATAATGGAAGCGCGGCAAACACAATTTTTTCTAGGGGCATAAAGCTACCTTTTCAGGTGATTCCACAACGAACTTCAATTAGCCGATTAAGGCTTTTGGCTACTTTTTAGTAAAGTGTACAACTCTCTTAAGAGCGAAATTTTATTTCCTTGGGAAGCTATCTTAAATCAAGAATTTGCTGTCATACTGCCTAATTTGCCGTATTTCATTCATCGAATTTGCTTACTGAGGATAAATGAGTTGACTAATTCATAGCAAATTCGGCAAAAAATATTGTCATGTTGTGTCAGAATTATTGTGGAAACTTACATCTCTTAATAAAACAAGCAAATTCTGAAAAGCTCTACACAAAACTAGTGATGTTGACAAATGTAGGTTTACATGCGTACTTAAAGATTTTGCAGATTTTTTTACCTCTCCTAATGATTTTGGGTGTTGCTGATTGTTGAATCGAGTGAGCCAAGGAGATGCGTAGAAGCTGCTAAATGCGTTTTTGTTCCCAGAGTTTACAAAAAGAAACACTGCCACAATTTTTGGCATTTTTCACTGCATTATCTGCGCTCGTTAGCAACTATTTTTTAATTTGTTTAAACTGAGATCTAAGCTGTTAAATGAATTCAAATTGGCAAAAGTGACGATGAAGTTGTAACTTTTACCAAGGCAATTCAACTCTTGGGGAGAGTCAAGCAATGATAGGTAAATTGCTCGGTGGGCGATACCAAATTGTAGAGATTTTAGGAACTGGGGGCTTCGGTCAAACCTATGTTGCTGAAGACATACACCGACCTGGTCATCCTAAATGTGTAGTTAAACACCTCAAGCCTGCTAGCAGCAACTCGAGTTTTTTAGAAAATGCGCGACGTCTCTTTCAATCTGAAGCTCAAACGTTAGAAAAGCTGGGAAATCACGATCAAATACCTAGATTATTAGCTTATTTTGAAGAAAACGAAGAATTTTATTTAGTCCAAGATTTTATTCAAGGTCATCCCCTGAGTGCTGCACTACAAGCAGATAGACGCTGGAGTGAAGGCAAAGTCTATCAAATGTTGCGCGAAGTCTTAGGAATTTTAGAATACGTCCATAGCCAAGGGGTCATTCATCGCGATATCAAGCCGAATAACTTAATTCGACGTCAAGAGGATGGCAAATTAGTTTTAGTCGATTTTGGTTCGGTAAAGCAAGCGTGGACACAAGTTGTAACAGCGCACGGGTACACAAAAACAAGTTTTGCCTTAGGGACTCCGGCGACTATTGGCATTGGCACTCCAGGATATATGCCAACTGAACAAGGGCGGGGTAGACCGCGTCCGAATAGTGATATCTATGCGTTAGGAATTATTGGTATTCAGGCGCTAACCGGACTAAGCCCGATGCGTTTTCAAGAAGATATAGATACTGGCGAAATTTTGTGGTTAGACGCAGCAGCCGACGTTAATCCAACGCTGGCTACCGTCCTCTCTAAAATGGTGCGCTACCACTTTAAAGATCGTTACCAAACTGCCAGCGAAGTTTTGCAAGACTTAGAACGTATCGATTTACCAGAAATAGAAGACACAACCGACTTGGTACTCGAACAAGTGCCGTTACCCAGTCCACCACACAGCACAATCATATTTACCGAAGATAGCATAACAAACACAGAATCTCAGCGCGTCATCATTCCAGTTACGTTAGCAGGTTCTACCGATCTTTATGCTGGTCAAATTAGTTCGCGGTTAATTTCCCCCATTATCGAGCCGCTACCTCCATCATCCCAAGTTAAGTCTTCACCCTCACCGCCACAGCCCTTATCTAGCCAGCCTACTATTGCTACACCCCAAACAAATACAGTAAAAAAGACTTCTGTAAAGTCACGTGTGAGCAGTCACACAGAGACGAGTTATACGGCTCAAGGTCAATACAAAATCAGAATTGGTGCAGGCATTACCGCAATTATTCTTAGCTTAGTTGCAGGTTATGCAATTTACTGGCAACCGCGACCGAGTGTTTCTAGACCTTTAGAGCAAATGAAATCACTCAAAGCGGAAGGAAGATACGAAGAGTGTGTAGACCACGCTTCTAGTTTGTTAGCACAATCGAGCTATTATACCGATGCGCAGTCGATTTTACACGAATGTCAAATTGCTCAAGCGATTCGATTTGCGGGAGAACGTAACTTCTATGCAGCGATTATGGAAGCCAACAAAATTCCATCATCTGCGACTTTTTATCAAAATGTACAGCAGTTAATTGAACAGTGGTCGCATAGCATACTCGAAATTGCCACAAACGAGTATCAATCAGGCGACCTCAAACAAGCGATCGCAATCGCGCAGCGCGTTCCTAACTTAAGTCCAGTTTACATAGACGCCCAAACATCAATCAAACAATGGAGTAGCGAATGGGCAAATAACACGCGACACGTTGAAGCCGCAAAAACAGCTTTAAAAGCTGAAAAATGGGAAGAGGCGATCGCCGAAGCCAATAAAGTTTTAGATACCGTTTCCTGGCAACAACAAACACAGCCAATTATTCAAACCGCAGAATCAAAGCTAGCAGAAGTTAAGAAAACCACTGTTGCAAATCAATCTACAAGCACTCCACCCAAGAAAACAACTCCTGTTGTCCGCACTGCGGCAATTGCAACGCCTAAATCTACGACACCAGTCCCAAGACGCACCGTCGCAACTTCGACACTAAAACGAGTGACTCCCACAACGCGGACTCCTCAACGCCAAAGTACCCCAGTAACGCCAGCTAGACGCGTGCAACCACGCCCTGCGAATCGGACAACCAGAATCGTTCGCCGCCCCGCAGCGACTCAACCACGCCCTGCGACTCCTAACAAACCATCGTATAGTTGGACAACAAAAACCATACCGTAATAACGTTAATTTTTCGGCACCGGATCGTAGCCACCTGGATGCCAAGGATGGCAGCGCAGCACCCGTCGTGCGGCTAAAATTCCGCCGCGCCATACTCCAAAACGCTCGACAGCTTCCATTGCATACTGCGAACAGGTAGGATAAAAGCGGCAACTAGGAGGAAACAGCGGTGAAATTAAAATTCGATAGCCGCGAATTAAGAAAAGAATCAGACGTTTCATTACACAGCCAAATCTAGATACAGTGATACAAGAATACTTACGTTCAGCTTAATTCAAGACCTTGCTTACTTTAACCTGGTTAGAATCAGTGCCAGATGTGTGGCTACAAATTGCCATTGTCGGAATGTGGTTGAGTGTTATTTTACTACTTGCGGTAGTTGCCAAGCGTTACACGAGTGCCGACTCAGAAATCACTCGCAAAATTGTGCATATCGGCACAGGTAATATTATTTTATTTGCATGGTGGTTAGATATTCCTGCAAGTATAGGTATTGGCGCTTCGATTGTAGCGAGTATCGTTACCCTACTGTCGTATAAATTCCCTCTTTTACCTGGAATTAACAGCGTCGGACGCCAAAGCCTTGGTACGTTTTTTTATGCGGTGAGTATTGGTGTCTTAGTTGCCTGGTTTTGGTCTATCGAACAACCGCAGTACGCTGCTTTGGGCATTTTGGTGATGACGTGGGGCGATGGATTAGCAGCATTAATTGGTCAAAGATTCGGTAAACATCGCTACAAAATTTGGGGAATTCAAAAAAGCTGGGAAGGTTCTTTAGCAATGGCTGCTGTTAGTTACGTCGTCAGTAGCCTGATTTTTCTTGGCGTACAAGGTAACATCTGGCAAACCTGGTTAATTTCGCTCGCCGTTGCGCTTGTTGCAACGAGTTTGGAAGCTTTTTCGAAGTTTGGTATTGATAATCTGACGGTTCCTCTGGGTAGCGCCGTGATCGCTTTTGCTTTAACTCAGTTGCTGTAAATTCAGTTAATCGTAATTGTCATTCTTTCCCAAACTACTATCGGAGGTTGGAACTTCAGTGTATGAATGTGATTGCACAATAAACAAAGAACACTAGGAGGTAAAAATGGAGAAGCGACGCTTAGGCACAACCGATATCCAAATTACTCCCATTTTGATGGGAACATGGCAAGCAGGTCAAAAACAGTGGGTTGGCATTGAAGATGAGGAGAGTATCAAAGCAATCCGCGCCGCAGTTGATGCAGGGATTACGACAATCGACACGGCGGAAGTATACGGTAATGGTCACTCCGAGCAAGTCATCGCGCAAGCCTTAACTGATGTTCCACGCTCGCACATCGTTTACGCCACCAAAGTTTTTGCCAATCACTTGAAATACGATCAAGTTCTCGAAGCTTGCGCTCGCTCGCTGCAAAACCTAAAAATTGAGTATATCGACCTTTACCAAATTCATTGGCCTTCGGGATCCTTCAATACCGAAATTGTGCCAATTGAAGAAACAATGCGTGCTTTAAATCAATTAAAACAACAAGGTAAAATTCGCGCGATCGGAGTTTCTAACTTCTCCCGCACTCAGTTGGAAGAAGCCGCGCAGTATGGACGCATTGATAGCATTCAACCGCCCTACTCGTTGTTTTGGCGTTGGGTTGAGAAAGACGTGATGCCGTACTGTGTTGAGAATAATATCTCGATTCTTGCATACTCTCCGCTAGCGCAAGGGTTATTAACAGGAAAATTTGGTCGCGGACATCAATTCGACCCCCAGGATAACCGCGCGAAAAATAAGCTATTTCAAGGAGAAAACTACGAACGCGCGCAACAAGCTTTAGAAAAACTTCGTCCGATCGCAGAACGCCATCAAGCTTCACTGGCGAATTTAGCGATCGCCTGGTTAATTGCGCAACCCCAAACGCAAGCGATCGTTGGTGCAAGAACCGCTGAACAAGCTGTGGGTAACGCTAAAGCTGTGGAAGTCAAACTCACTGCCGAAGAATTAGCCGAAATTGACGCTATCGGTCGCATTGTTACCGATCACCTCGACGACAATCCAGTGATGTGGAATTGGTAGAGTTGTTGGTGTGTTGCTAAGCATGTTGGCTGTTGTTGCAAAATTCAAAGACTTTTAAACTTAAGTAAATCACCAGTGGCGATGAAATAATCGCGTGATAACTTAAGTATTAAGACACCAGATAGATATAAACCAATTCAAAATGTTCTCGGCGCGGTGTCTCCTGTCGTAGAACTACCAACAGCGAACACCAAGCATAGCTTCTGAGGCAAGACACCTCAAGCAGGTAAAGCCCAACCTTGGTCTGGAAAGACGCTTCTATGCTGGAGTTGCGATCCTCGTAAACCTTAGTTGTTATTTCGCTTACCTCTTTAATTCCAAATTCAATTTGAAGAAGTTGAGTCTTATTTCCTAAAGGGTCTAGTCAATCTATTCTGACTAGACCCAAATTGTTTTATGATGCTGCGCTTAGCGTGAGTAACCACTCTTTTAACAGCGAGTTAACTTGATTTGGTACTTCATCATGCGGGCAATGTCCAGCGCGCAAAAAATACTCGGTTAATTCTGGATAGTACTTGCGAAACTTAGGCGATCGCTCTCTTGCATTCATCCAAGGATCGGCTTCTCCCCATAAAAGCAGCAACGGACACTTTAACTGTCGTAGCAGTGTGTCTACTTTTTCCCCTTGAGGAGTACTAAACACAGAAGCAAAAACATCAACTGCACCAGGATCGCACGAAGGGCGGTAAATGTCTTCCACAAGCTGGTCTGTAATCGCGCTTTTATCGAGATAAACCTTTTCTAAGGTTTGGCGAATGACCCAAGGTTGACGGATGTACTGAAACAACAAAAAACGCCCCAAGGATTGTTGGAAAAACCATTTCGCCGACTCTTGCAGAAATCGTTGTATCCAATCAGACTGTTTTGGTGGCTGAATTTCGGATTGTACAGCTTCGGATTCGGCTGTCGGCTGGTCTTCGTTAAAAGGACCAGCGCTATTGAGTAAGACTAATCCGGCTGCTGCGTCTGGTCGCTGGGCAGCAACGCATAAACTCGTATACCCGCCTAATGAGTTACCCGCTAATACTACTGGCTGACCAATGACTTCTTGAATAAAGTCATACAACTGATCGCGCCATAAATCGCCGCTGTATTGCCACTTTGGCTTAGCTGAACGCCCGAAACCTAATAAATCAATTGCCCATACTTCAAAATCACGCGATAACCCAGCAATATTTTTGCGCCAATGGTCAGTTGAAGCACCAAATCCGTGTACTAATAATAATGGAGGATGCGCTGAGGATTGTCCGGCGCGTACATAATAGATTGACTGTCCTCGCCACTGCCAATATTTGCCAGGAATTGAGCTAGTAGCAGAAGTCGCCTGCATAATCTCAATAAATGTTAAGTTACTTTAATAATTTTAACGTGGATTATAACCATGTAATCTATCTAAGTAGACAGGTTAAATTTGCTATCAATACAAGTGATTACAGGTAAAACACAACTACTTGGCGTGATTGGGCATCCGGTAGAACACTCGCTGTCTCCGGTAATGCATAATGCAGCGATCGCCCACTTAAAGCTCGATTATGCCTATCTACCTCTATCAGTTAAACCAGAAGCTTTAACCGCAGCAGTTGCTGGATTTGCAGCAATCAATCTCAAAGGCTTTAACGTGACGATTCCCCATAAACAGGCAATTTTACCGTTGCTGTCGGAAATTTCTGATGTGGCTCAAGCGGTGGGAGCCGTTAATACAGTTTGGCGCCAAGGTGATACTTGGGCAGGTACAAACACCGATGTTGTAGGCTTTCTGGCTCCGTTGCAAGATATAAATTGCGATTGGAATAGTGCTGTAGCACTAATCTTAGGCTATGGGGGAGCCGCAAGAGCAGTCGTCGCTGCTTGCGCTCAATTGGGTTGTCCGACAATTCACGTCATTGGTCGTAACTTGCAAAAGCTACAGCAATTTTACGCTAGTTGGCACGATGCAGATATCAGCAGTAAATTACAAGTTCATACTTGGGATAAATTACCACAATTGATTCCCCAAGCGACTTTATTAGTCAATACAACTCCTGTGGGAATGCATCCGCACACTGAAGCATCACCCTTAAGTGTTGCAGAAATGATGCTCTTGTCCTCAAATGCGATCGCATACGATTTAATTTACACTCCACGTCCTACGCAGTTTCTTCAGCAAGCCGAAAAACAAGGCGCAATGACGATAGATGGACTAGAAATGCTCGTTCAACAAGGCGCGGCGGCACTAAACATCTGGTTACAGCAATCAGTCCCTATCGATATTATGCGGCAGGCTTTACAACAGCAATTAATCAAGCGTTAGCTGAGACTTGACTCAACTGTAGGCATCACAGACTGAACTTCAGCATTAAGAGTTACAAAATAAAGCTCTATGTTGAGATCAGGATAGCGCTTGCGAATCTCCCAGTAAGCTCGATTTAAATAATCTGCATGAACTTGTTGTTCGCGTTCTCGGTCATTACTCAACTCAGGGTCAATTTTACTAGCATATGCTCCACAATCTTGATGATCCAAGACAATCACTTTTGTAATGTGATGTAAATTGTGAGATAACTCTAGTTGATCCCAAAATGCTTCAGCTTCAGCAGTATGGGGGAAACCAGATAATGCTAGAGAAGCACCAGCTAAAGCTGTCCAATCATATTGATTACTAAGATGTTGCAGCGACAAGAAATATCGCTCTGTTTCTAGAAAGCGAAAATCAATACAACTGAGTACTAATGCTTTTGCCTGATGTTCTGCCGTAGCTGGTAAAGTTTTTAATAAAAAAGGAGCAACAATTGCAGGTAAGAGCGATCGCAAAAAATAACGACGAGGAAATTGATGATCTTGACTACAGGCACAGCCGCTAATTTGTTGCATTTTGAAATCTAGTATAAATGTTTCTCTAAAAAGAAATAAGCTCGTATGTCACTCATTAAATTACAGGTCATTTAGTCATTTAATTCTCACGAACAGAGACTAACTCTTGATGGCATCCAAGTTCAGGAGACAGCGCACAAATTGCAGCATCAGTAGTTTCAAAGCAATTTTCTTTACCTATTTTGTCGAGTAAGCCACTACGTTCTAGCATTTGCTTTACCTGGGGTTGCAAACCACTTAGTAGCAAACGACAGTTGCGTCGTTTTAAGTCATAGTAAATGTCTTCTAATGCAACAAGTCCAGTAGTGTCCATATTAGGCACAAATCGCAACCGTAAAATCAAGTATTTTACTTCTGGTTCGTCGCGCAAAAAAGTCACAAAGCGCTCAGCAGCCCCAAAAAATAAGGGACCATCAACTCGGTAGACTGCAATTTGTTTACTTAGCTCCAAGGGTACACCAGGCGGAAAGGCTTCTATTTCAGATACTTTACCTAAACTAAGGTCACTCATTCGTTTAATAAACAATGCTCCTGCGGCAATCAAGCCGACTTCTACTGCTAACACTAAGTCAAAACAAACAGTCACTAGCCACGTAAGAATCATGACAGCAAAGTCAGAGTATGTTGCTCGCATCAACAACCCGATCGCTTCCCACTCAATCATCCGCACACTTGTAACCATGAGAATACCTGCCAAGGCTGCTAAGGGAACCTGTGCTGCTAAGGGAGCTAATACTAAAACAATGATTGCCAGTGCAACGCCGTGAATGACACCAGAAAGCCGAGTTTTGCCGCCAGCGCGGACATTAACTGCTGTACGGGCGATCGCTCCTGTTGCTGGAATACCACCGAAAAAAGGCACGATGATATTTGCTAAACCTTGACCTATAAGTTCGCGATCGCTATTATGCTTCTCGCTGACAGTCATGCCATCTGCTACTACTGCCGACAGTAACGATTCAATACTGCCCAAAGCTGCTAGGGCTAATGCTGGACTAATTAGTTCTTGAATAAGCTGAAAGTCATTCCAATGAGGAATTGTCTGCGGTATTGGCAATGATTGCGGAATTGAACCAATGGTGGGGACATCGAGATGCAACCAAGCAGCGATCGCTGTTGCTAAGACTAACCCAACTAATGAGCCTGGGATGCCAGTAGTAATCTGCGTCCAAAGCAATTTGGTAGTAATTACCATCAGCGTTAACCCTACCGCTGCCCAATTGATAGCTTCTAGATGCGTTAGTGTTGCCCATAATCCTGGCAAAAAGTGTTCGCTGCGCGATAAATGTAAACCAAAAAAATTATTCAATTGTCCGCAAAAAATGATGATGGCAATGCCATTCGTAAAACCGGCAGTAACTGGATAAGGAATAAATTTGACCAGCCTGCCAAGCTTGGCAACTCCTAGGGCAACTTGAATGATTCCTGCCATCACCCCAGCAATCCACACTTTTTCAATTCCGTACTTGGCAACAATCCCAATCAAGATAACTGCCATTGCTCCCGTAGGACCTGTAATCTGTACAGGAGAACCACCAAATACTGCTGCTACAATCCCTGCCACAATTGCTGTGTAAAGTCCGGCTTTCGGTTCTACGCCACTCGCTACGGCAAATGCTAATGCTAGAGGAAGCGCCACAATTGCTGCTGTCAGCCCTCCAGTCAAGTCCCCACGCCAATTAGTAATCTTCAGAAGGTTTGCTCGTGTCATCTGGTGCTATCCAACTCCAATATTTATCTTTGTATCTTTGTATCTGCAAAGTCTTGCATATAGATTAGCACCCATGCTAAGGTGTGGCAAGCAGCGATATCCAAGTCAACTGCGCCCTTTGAGCGTATTTAACTGATTCAGATGTACAGATACATGGATGTTGAGTCTAATCACGTTGAGCGTTATTTACAAAATCAGATTGAGAGGTCAACTTCCGTGTGGTATGTTGTCCGTCACCTTCCTAATCTGCAATCTATTGTTGTTGCCAAGTTTTCTTCTCGGACAGAGGCGGAAGCACACTTGCGGTTTCTTAAACAAGCACGACCTAGTACTTCATACACAATTGCGTTTGATTGTGTTTCTGAGTAAAATGTCAACTTTTTGTAGCATTTTGTGAGATATATATTAAGACAATGGAAATTAAAATTTTTGATGTTGATCGCGGATTCTGTGCAGTTGTGATTACAGACGATCACCGGACAATACTTCTTGATAGTGGCTATTCGCACACAGTATTTAGGCCCTCACAATATATTGTGCAAAAGCATTGCAATTCTCTAGAATGCTTGATTGTTCCTGCTTATACAGAAGAGCATTTATCTGGTTTTGCCGATATTTTGAATCAGTCTTTAGAACACTGTTTGCCAATTCATTTTTATCTTGCAAACCCCTCAGTTGATGCTGAAAAATTTCCAGGATTACAACGTTTAAATCAGCGATTCAAAAATGCTCTTGCCTTTATGTCAGATACACCTCCAGGAGTAGGAAGTACTCAAGTGATGAAAATTGATGATGTCGCCATCTCATTTTTCTGGAACAATTACTCAGAATTTCAGGATGCTGATAACTTGAGTTTGGTGACTTTTTTATCTTATCGAGATATTAATATTATCTTTCCTAGTAATTTACAAACAGCAGGTTGGTTGTCACTTCTCAAGTCGCCTCAGTTTTGCGATCGCTTACGACAAGTTAATATTTTTGTAGCAGCTAATCATGGTAAAGAAGATGGTTATTGCCCATCGGTTTTTGATTATTGCAAACCAGAAGTTATTATCGTTTCTAATGAATTGGAACAACCCATTTCACCACGAATGATGCAGCGATATCAAAGTCATGCCTACGGTTCTCCTTTAGGAGTTAGTCATAAAAAACTGTTAACCACTTACGATGAAGGAACTATTACTATTACTAAATATCTTGATAGACTGCGACAAGTACAAACTCAGCTTCAAGATCACAAAAACACAGCTGCTCAATTTTTAGAATTTGAGCATATAAACTTGAATTAAATTAACTCTATTCAAGTTGTAACTTGCGCTTTCAGATGCTAAAATATTAAGTTAACTGAAGAGCTTTGAAGATACACAGGTATGTAAGTAATGTTTAAGCCCAGTTATTTTAAAGCTGATCTGTTTAAAGTATTATCCAATCCAGTACGAATTCAAATTTTAGATGCTTTAAGACTGGGAGAACAAAGCGTGAATAGCATTGCCCAGTGGGTTCAAGCCGATCCATCTTCAGTATCTCAGCAACTCGCTGTACTGCGCAGTCGCAATTTAGTTACAAGCCGTAAGCAAGGCAATTATGTATTTTACTCTGTACGTGACCCAGCTATTTTTAATATTCTAGATGCTGCACTAGAAGTATTTAACAATCATCTAGTTGATGTACGTGATGCGCTCGAAAAATTAGAGTAAAGTTGCAACGTCAAGTTTATTCTGACATCCAACGCCAATTATAACGGTTCCAGCTATACACGCCTTGAATTTCGTATTCTGCGCCATTACTTAAACGAACAACACAGCTTGTTGTCGTGTTATTGCCATCATCGGCTTCCTTAATTTGAAGCACAGTGCAACTATACCATTCTCGCTGACAAGGACCTGTTTCTTGCACCCATTCCCACAAGCCGTTGGAAACTTCAATGCGATCGCCAACTTTAAGCTTTAAAGTATCCTCTGCCCCATCGGCATACTCGGCAATATGAACAGGTTTGATGCGATTTAACCATTGCAAACCGTAGCGATCGCGAAGAAACTGCACTTTTCCAGAGTCGCGACTCATTAACCAATCATTCAACAGTTGAATTTTCCAATCACGTTCTTGCTGTTGTTGTTCTTTGATATATTCCCAAAAACTGCGGCGTTCCTCTATTGTGAGTTCCGCAAGTGGATTTGTCGAAGCACTATCTATATCTTCGAGTGAATGCTGATGTGTGATCGCTTGGATGATAATTTCTTTTTGCTGCTCTGTGAGAGCGCAACCTGCTGCTTCACAGTCTCTAAATGCTGCTTGCAGGGTTGCTTCGATCTCCGCAGGGTTCATAGCAAGTTAAGTTGCGATTTCCTATTTTACGATAAAACCTGAATACAAAACTTTTAAAACGCTTGTCCCTAGGAAAATCTCAGCTTAAGCTGAGGTTGGTCACAATTATTTTTACTGTTGTCGTTTATGCGTCGTAGTTTTACTGTTATCCTCATAACTTGCCTTATCGCGATCGCTATTTGTTTATGGAGTCCCCCAGCGTTAGCACTTACTCAAATCAAACTATCAAATCTGACGTATCACGAGTGTCCGCAAGAACTTTCTGAGGGAGCCGTGACGAGTGGTACGACAATGGCAGCTAACTGCTATATTGTCACTGGTAAAGCCGAAAATGCTTCTAATAAACCAGTCTATGATGCTGATATTTTTGGCAGAATCTATGATGCTAATAATGAACCCGTCATGCAAAATCGTACTCGCTTGGGTTCTATTGCCGAAGTTCCGCCAGGAACCAGTGATTTTGAATTGAGAATTTCTGTACCGGCAAATCAACCTACTCCTTTAAAGCTAAAGCAGTTTAAGGCAGCCGGTTTTAGCGGTCAAGTTCGACGGTAATTTCAGCAATACGGCTTAGTAGTAAGCAAATGCTCCTGGTAATCCACCGATGAGGCTTCCTGCTACTTGCAATAGCAAAATAGCCAAAATCGGTGAAATATCAATTCCGCCCAAGGGAGGAATAAACGAACGAAATAGATTCAAATAAGGATCGGTGATTTGGCTGATTGCAGCAAAAGGTTGCGAATACCAATCAATATTAGGGAACCAGGTGAGGAGTACCCGAATAATGAGGATATAGGTGTAAATTGTGATAAATGTAACAAGCGTATTTGTCAGTAAGTAAATGGAACTCATAGATTGGGAGTGAGTTACTAAATTGCACTTTAACAAAGAATGATTTTAATTTAGCCGATATTAGCTCTTTTGGGATCTTTAGCAAGAAAGATCCGCATATGATCGCTTGGTTTGCAGCTGATGTATCGCTATAAGTCTTTGGGCGATTGTTCGCTATCTGGCTGATTGCTGTTGACTTGTCCTAAGGTTAGACGAACTTCATCGATTGTTTCATTAAGTTGAGCAATTTTATCTTCTAAGCTACGCCGTGCGGTTTCGATACTCTGATCCGAGTAAGCTGCTTTGATTTGGCGTCGTTTGAGCCGATTATTATCTGACAGTTTTGAGTTGCGCTTTTCTGCGAACTCTCCCGTTGCTTCATAGTTAGCATTTTGACTAGCTAACAAAGCGCCAATAACGCCTCCTACGATCCCTCCTACGATTGTGCCAGTTAGAAAACCACTAGCAAACCCATCACGCTGATTCATACTGATACTGCCCTCTTAGAATGCACTGTCGCCTTATTCAAATGGTAGGCGATGCAGCCTTTTGCTGAGAATCTAGATTAAATTTTTCTGGAGCAAGGCTTTTATCTCAATGGTCAATATCATTAGGACATTAGAGATGCTCAAACTTAGGACTCCGACCTCTGACCTTTGACCCCTGACATTATGTTCCAAACGTGCGATCGCCCGCATCGCCTAATCCAGGAACAATAAATCCTTGTTCGTTAACGAATTCATCAATTGTTGCGGTATAAATTACTAATCCTGGATAAGCTGCGCCGATTTTTTGCAATGCTGGAGGAGCAACAACAACCGAAATAATCCGCGTCAAACTTGGGTCTACGCCGCGTTTTTCTAATTCGGCTAAGGTCATCATAATTGAGCCACCGGTTGCCAACATTGGCTCAGTAATCAAAACTCGTGTTTCTGGTGCAAACTGGTCAGGGAGTTTATTGAGATAGCAACTTGCTTCTAATGTGTTTTCGTCGCGTACCAAACCCAAGTGGTAAACTGACGCTAATGGTAGCAACGTTTGTGCGCCTTCGAGTAAAGCTAATCCAGCGCGTAAAACCGGAACAACGGCGATCGGGACTTCAGGATTAACTAAAGTTGCTGGCGCAGTTGCTAACGGCGTATCGATGGTTACGTCTTGCGTTGGTAACCAATCTCTTACGGCTTCGTAAGTCAACCAGCGCCCTAATTCTGTCATGGCAGTTTTGAACAAAACTGAAGGCGTCGCAGCATCGCGGGCAACGCCTAACCAATGCTTAATCAGTGGATGCGGTGGAACATAAACACGCAATTGCAGCGTCATAGCTCGATCAAATGACTGGTAAATTACTGGTCTGCATCATCATACTCTCTTCCTGCGCGGCTTGGGAGGATATATAACCAGGACTGACGCAAAAATAGCTAAAGTCGTGGCAGCTTGACAGAATCCTTCTCGAATTGTTGAAAATTATTTTCATTAACTATTGACATTGTTTGTCAATCAAGTTTATATTGACATTCAGTGTTCTCCTCTCTTTTAAAGATCGGCAGACGGGGTTGGTCAGCAGTAGCAGACTGATCCCTATTTTTTTGGAGATTAAGCGCGACCCCAGAATACGGAAATTCTTTTTCCGAGGTGATGATAGTTCTGGTATGGGAGAATTTGTTACAGTAACAAACGCTGTGATGTTGAGACTTAATCATTTTTAGCTTCAAGACTCAAGGCACAACTAACCTACTCACGCAACGATGAGAAGTGGTGAGTGTTAATCTAGAAGTAATTTACGCTCAGTTATCGCTACTCCACGAATAATAATTAGCAGTTTTTTAAGACTGTGAGAAATTTTTGCAAGAATTTGGAGAGATTATTTGCATCAAATGCTGAGTAGCATCCAATTGTACAATTAACGCTAGAAAGTTTTCAACTACTGCAAGGGGTTAGGTATTTGCCTCACAATGGTGGTGATATAGTTTTGTCCATATGGCTGCGGTTTAAACTGCTAAGCTTAAAGTCTTACCCTCTTGTAATAGTTGGGTAAAGGTATTTGCAGGTAGAGGACGGCTGAAGTAGTAGCCTTGCACTTCGTCACAGCCTTTAGTTTGTAAGTAATCTAATTGTTCCTGGCTTTCGACACCTTCAGCAATCACGCTTAGGTTGAGACTATGCGCAAGCGAAATAATTGCATCGACGATCGCCGCATCATCAGAGTTTACTACCAAGTCACACACAAAAGATTGGTCAATTTTAAGTGTATGAATCGGAAATCGTTTGAGATAGTTTAACGAAGAATAACCGGTACCGAAGTCATCAACCGAAAGCACAATCCCCATGTTATGCAATTGTTGCATAACGTTGATCGATTGTTGAATGTTATCTACCATCAAACTTTCAGTTAATTCGAGTTCAAGATAATTAGGATCTAAACCTGTTGCATCTAGAACTTGAGTTACGGTTTCAACTAAGTTTTGTTGCTTGAATTGACGCGCTGATAAATTAACTGCTATTTTCAATGCTGGAAATCCTTGAGCTTGCCATGCGAGGCTTTGCGCGCAAGCAGTACGTAATACCCATTCGCCAATCGGAACAATCAAGCCGGTTTCTTCAGCAATCGGAATGAATTTTGCTGGAGATACCAATCCACGTGTGGGGTTTTGCCAGCGAATTAGCGTTTCTACGCCAATAATACGTCCGCTATGCAGGGAAACTTGCGGTTGATAGTGCAGTAGGAGTTCCCCGCGATCGAGTGCGTAGTAAAGTTCACTTTCTAACGCTAATCGTTCTTGTAAACCGTTATTGATATCGGTCGAATAAAACTGATAATTTGACCCTTGCCTTTGTGCTTGATGCATTGCTGTATCAGCATGGCTGACAAGATGTTCAGCATTCGTGCTGTCATTAGGATAGATCGCGATACCTAAACTAGCGCCAGTACTAATTTCTTGCTGATTGATCGTAAAAGTTCTAGCAGAAGCATCACAGATTTTTTCAGCTAAGGTCACAATGTCGTCAACAGTGCGCAGGTGAGTTTGGACAATTGCGAACGTGTTACTGCCAAGCCGTGCCAATATGTCATTGTCACTCATGCAACTTGCAAACCTTTGCGCCGCATTTCTCAATAGAACATCACCCGCGTGATAACCCAAAGTATCATTAATTCTTTTGAGGCGATTTAAGCGCAGTAGAATGATTGCCAACATCTGGTGGCTATTTTGGGCTTGTGCTACCGCTTGTTGCAAGCGATCGCGAAACAAATCACGGTTTGGTAATCCTGTCAAATCATCATAGTCTGCCATATAGTTGATGACTTGATCGAGTTTTTTCAGCGTATGTGCTGTATCTGCCATTAAAATTCCAGCTTCATCTGTAAACTCTGTTGGCAAATTTGGTAGTTCTTTGTGGAGTAAGTATTTTCTTAACTCTAAAAAGGTGAGTGTTATTGGTGCTAGTAAATTGTGTAATGCGTATAGTGTCAGTGCTGTACCTATTAAAGTTGCTACTAGCGCAATGACTATGATGCGCAACTTCAATTGCAGCCCAAAAGATGTTGAGTTAACAAAATAAATAAGTAAAGATAAAAGTGGTATATGCGTGCCTATAAAGGCAATTACCATAATCTTGCCTTTATAACTTTTTAATAAAGGAAGGCGTGATAAAAATGAGTATAATTGGAGGTTAGGAGAACGCATTTTTGCAATCATTCCTATATTTTATGATTTTTAAATCTACTTTATGAATGCATTGCTCCTAGATCAGCAACAATTATAGCTGAGGTCGCCCAGTGCTAATTCTTTATAGCGATTAGCGAACAAATTAGATAAAAAATATTTACAATAGTTAAATAACACATATAATTACTGTTAAATAACTGATTCCATCCAGCATCTTTCAATTCAAAAGCGTGTATCCTGTATCTTAATTAATAAAAAACGCAGCTACCGCAGTGAAATTACTTAAAAACTTGAAAATTAAACTGTCTCTCAGCCGCTAGGCTTTGATTAAAGCTTGCAGTGTATTTTGTAGATTAGTCAAACTTAGAGGTTTACTTAGATAAGCATCCGCGCCCGCACCCAGACAGCGATCGCGATCGCCTGTCATTGCCATTGCAGTCAGCGCCACGACTGGTACTGATTGCCAGTAAGGGCTAGATTTGAGTTGGCGGATCAGTTTAAAACCATCGACTTTCGGTAACTGAATATCCATAAGAATCAAATCGGGTAAAGCTTTAGCAGATGCAGCGTACAAATGAATTACTTCCATCATGGCACGACCGTCGGCAATTAGCTCTACTCTATAACCTTGTAATTCCAACATCTCGATAATGAGTGCTTGGTTGTATGGCTGATCCTCTACAACCCATATCCATTTACCTTCACCAGTTGCGATCGCACATTCTGGCGTAAAAGAAGCCTCAGTTTGATTCAGGTGCTGCATTACCAACTGCTGGCGCATTTCGGTCAACGGTAGCCACACCCGAAATGTACTACCTTGGTTTTCTATTGATTCGAGCGAAACCGTTCCCCCATGAAGTTCTGCGAGTCGTTTTGTGAGTGCTAACCCTAAGCCTGTCCCTTCGTGTTGTCGAGTCAAAGAAGCATCGACTTGTTGAAAAGGACGAAATAGTAAATGCCACTTGTCTTGAGGAATACCAATTCCTGTATCTTCAACGGCGATACACACATACGGTGTACTGAGATTGACTGGACTACAATCAGGTCGATAAATTTCTGATTGTAATTCATTGCCGTAAGCGATCCGACAACTCAGTTTAATGTGACCGCCTTCGGGTGTAAATTTAACCGCATTTGAGAGTAAGTTAATTAAAATTTGGCGAACACGACGCTCATCTAAGTTAGCTTGTTTTAAGCGATTGTCAAAATTGAGAGAAAGTTGCAGCCGTTTCTTATTGACGCGGGGCTGAATCATTTCCTGACATTGCAGACACAGATCGGGAATTGAGACAGGTTGTAATTCTAATTCAGCTTTACCAGATTCAATTTTAGATAAGTCGAGAATATCATTAATCAGTTGCAACAGGTGTTGACCGCTTTCTTCGATCACCCGCAAATATTTTGTTTGACGCGAAGATAAAGGCACAAGATCTTGGCGTAGTAATAAATCTGAAAAACCGAGAATACTATTTAAGGGCGTGCGTAGTTCGTGCGACATCGAAGCCAAGAATTCTGATTTAAGCTGCGAAGCTTGCTCTAAGTCTTTGTTGATCTGACGCAGGCGTTCTTGCGCTTGGGCGCGTTCGATGGCAACTCCGAGCATCCGGCAGGCTGCCATGAGCATATCTTGCTGTGGAGCATCTTGTAACTTGCGTAAGCTTCGAGATTCTAGCGTTAATACACCAATGATGGTGCTGTCAGCAGCGGGAATTGGAAAGATACCTAATTGACCAATACCAGGGTGACGAAATGCGGTTACTGCCTTGGAGTGTTTGTAATAATCTTCAACAAATAGCGGTGTAGCAGTTTCGACAACTTGCCAGAGAAGTCCTTGTCCGTAGGGAATGCCACGATCGAGTAATTTTGTCATCTCGGCTGCAACAGCCTCGCCATAAGTCGCGACAAATTGCCCAGAAATTTCATTTGTGAGGACATGCGCCAAAGCTTCTTGCCCTTTACCGAAAATCACCTTGACATCACCAAACGCAGCCCCCATTGCTTGTACGAGGTAGCTGAGCGCAAACTGTCCAATTTCTTGCAGTTCACTCGCCGGCTGGATACGTTCCATCAAACCCAAAAGAAATGCTTGTCGTTTGAGTTCGGCGCTAAGATGCGCTTGAGAACGTCGATGTTCAGTAATATCTAAAAAAGTAATGACACTTCCAGTATCCGATGTGTTGCTACAATAAGCTTCTATCGATTTACCATTAGTTTGCTCAATATAAATGGGAAAAATTGTTTCAGGTGATGTAATGGCGCTGAGAAATTGCGCGTACTCTGTTTGCGACCAATAGCCTTGCTTGACGATTTCAGCAAAAACCTCTTCGTAGTGGGGTTTTTGTTTGAGCCAGTTGGAGTGTAAGCCCCAATTTTGACAAAACTGTTGATTAAATACAACAAGGCGATTGGCAGCATCGAACAACGCGATCACTTCACCATGTGGATCAAGTTGCGTTTGCTGATCGAGATTGATATTGCGTTCTGATTCTGATGACTGTATCGGCGATTGCACCCGTAGTGGCAGCATTCTTTCTACAAGACTTCAATCTTGCTTAAGTTTATTTAAAATCTATTGAAAAAGTAAATTGCATTTAGTGGTATAGATTACATTAAATTTGTGTTTGGCATCACAAATTTTCAGATAGGCAGTTCGCTAGTTGCACCAGAGCAAATGATCTAATCTCATATCTTTCTTACTCACGCCAGTCACCTCAACGAGGGAGCCACCCGCACGGCGCAGGCTCCTCTGCTGCTTCCCTTTCCACTGCACCAAGGGCTTTGAGCATAGCAATTTGAGCCTCGGTTAAGCCGGTGACACCAGTAATATTCATGCCCTCATAAGGGCGTTCGCTACGGATTGTGGTTAAGCATTCACCGGTATCGAGATCCCAAAGTTTGATCTGTTCTTCTTGTTCACCGCTAGCGAGAAGTTTTCCTTGGGGGTGAAAGCTGACGGATGTAACGCGATCGCTATGTCCTTGGAAGGTTTGTAAGCACTTGCCCGTACTAACTTCCCAGAGTTTTAACGTTTTATCATCACTCGCACTCGCGAGGCATTCTCCATCAGGACTAAATGCAACCGACCAAACGCCGTTAGTGTGTTCTTGCAATGTTTGCAAACACGCTCCTGTGTCAACATCCCATAACTTTACGGTGTAGTCGTCGCTAGCACTTGCCAGAATTTTGCCTTGTGGATGGAACGCCACCGACCAAACGCCGTTAGTATGTCCTTGAAGAACCTTAATACACTCTCCTGTAACAACGTCCCATAATCTGACAGTGACATCACCGCTACTTGCTAAAATCCTACCCTGCGGATGAAACGCCACCGACCACACCCAGTTTGTATGTCCTACAAGCGTTCGCAGGCAACGTCCTGTTGCCACATTCCATAGCTTCACTGTATGATCGCCGCTCGCACTCGCTAAAATGTTGTCTTGCGAGTGGAATGCAACCGACCATACCCAGTTTGTGTGTCCTTGTAATGTTCTCATCAGCTTACCGCTGGCGACGTTCCACAAATTAATTTTTTCACTGGCACTTGCGAGAATTTGCCCGTTGTGGCTAAATGCCGTCGAGAGAATACCACGCGTGTGTCCTTGAAAAGCTTTGACAACTTTACCTGTGTGGATATCCCACAAGCGCACGGTGCGATCGCTACTTCCCGTAGCCAATAAACTGCCGTCAGGACTAAAGACAACAACTCGCACTAGATTTGTATAACCCCAGAGTGTTTTCAACGCTTTACCTGTTTCTACATCCCACAGTTTTAACAAGCGATCGTCACTACCACTCGCTAAAGTTTGTCCATCAGGACTAAACGCAATTGCCCAAACGCGGCTAGCGTGTCCTTGCAGTGTTTTTGTGCATTGTCCTGTCGTCAGATCCCATAATTTGATATTTTTGTCGTGACTACCACTGGCGAGGGTTTGGCGATCAGGGCTAAATGCTAGGCTTTGAACTAAGTAAGTATGCCCTTGTAAACGCAAACAGTTTCCGCTGGTGAGATCCCAAAGTGTAACGTTGCCATCATCACCACCACTTGCTAGGAGCGCACCATCAACACTAAAAGCGATCACGCGTATTGGCTGCGCTGATTCGGTTAATTGGACCGCCTGACCGCTCATTACATTCCATAACCTAATACTACCGTCATTGCTGCCACTTGCTAAAATTGTTCCTTGGGGATTGAAGTTGACAGACTCGACGCGATTGGTGTGTTCTTGGAAAGATTGTAGAACTTGACCTGTGGTAATGTCCCAAAGTTTTACGGTGCGATCGTCGCTTCCCGTCGCTAAAATCGTACCATCAGGGCTAAAAGCCAGCGACCACACCCAGCTTGCATGTCCTTGTAGCGTTTGCAACAGTTCACCCGTGTGCGCGTCCCAAAGTTTTACGGTGCGATCGTCGCTCCCTGTCGCTAAAATCGTGCCATCAGGACTAAATGCTACGGCTAAAATCCAACGGATATGACCTTTCCACGTTAAGATAGGCTTCATGTCTGTAACGCGCCATAAGCGAATTTGCCCCGCTTCCCCCGCAGTCGCAATAATTTCTCCGTCTGGGCTGTAAGTCATTGCTAAAATGCAGCCGAAGTTCTCGCTAAATGCTGAATTGGTTAAATCTGCGTATTGCAAGTTAACGTGTTGCAAGTTAGCGTTTTTGAGGTAGGCTTGCCAGACACTCATCTCAGAAAAGTCGTAGTGACTTAAATCAGTTTGCAAGTGAATGAGTAAGTTAAGAATGTTACCTCCGCCATATCCTGAAGCAAGTGATGTTCGCAGGTGTTGAAGAATGCGCTCGAGGTGTTCTTCAATTCTTTTTTTATTTCTAAAACTAGCTAGAAGCATATCGACTAATGGTTGCACGATAAATCGTGCTTGCGCATCGCGAATGTAGTCTTTCGTTTGTGCTTTAATTAGCGCATGAGTATTGAAAAGGTTAATATCTAGAGTTGTAATCTCATTGCAGATTGTCGTTACAAATTGATCAATGACATACTCCATCACCGCAGGCTGTTGCGTAAATCTTGCGGTATTTTTAAGCGTTATCGAGGTTGCTTTTTCAATTAACGAGCGTTGTTGTAGCGATTCGAGTGCTTCTAGAACTTCGCGCGGCAATATGAGTGGTAGGATGTCTTGTTTGAGTTCTGCTAATGTAATAGGTTCACGATTGATAGCTAACCAGTACATAATTTGCTGTTCAGCAATCGACAAACGCGTAAATTGTTGCGCAAGAAGATCCCAGATATCGCCAAAAACCGCAGTACCTTGTGCGAGAAATTGAGCGACATCACCATCAAATAATTCTTGAATATTCGTCGCGACTATTTTTAAAGCTAACGGATTACCGCGATAATGCTCCAGCAAAAGTTGCTGTTGTAATGTTGAGCAAAAAAGTCCTTTTGTTGCAAAAATTTCCTTGGCTTCGACTTCGGTTAACCCCCTGAGATGTAGCGATCGCACGGGTAATGCAATTCCTTCATATGATGCTAAGCCGCGCGGCTTTTCGCGGCTTGTTAAGATCGCACAGCTTTGATGTGGTGTTTGAGCAATACAGCGCAAAAGTTGTCCGTATTCTTCATAGCCTTCGAGGTAATAGCCTGCACGCTCACCTTGACGTAAGATTGTTTCGGCATTATCAAGAATCAGTAAACATCGCGACGCACGTAAATACTCAATTAAATATGATATTTTAGCTTC
Organism: Chroogloeocystis siderophila 5.2 s.c.1; assembly: GCF_001904655.1. NCBI lineage: Bacteria > Bacillati > Cyanobacteriota > Cyanophyceae > Chroococcidiopsidales > Chroococcidiopsidaceae > Chroogloeocystis > Chroogloeocystis siderophila. The sequence continues at coordinate 46,839 of NZ_MRCC01000023.1, forward strand.
AACGCTTTCAGGTAAATCGTTGATTGTTTCTTGTTGATTTGAGAAAAATAAAATTAAGTTTGTCAGTAAGTCTTGAATCGGTGGTGCATTCCGCAGACTACGCCAAATAATATACTCAAAATCTGTGTGAATTTCTTGGGCTAACTTTACTGACACGCTGGTTTTCCCGATTCCACCCATTCCTAGTAAAGTTACTAATCGACAGCGATCTTGAACAATCCATTGTTGCAATGTTGCTAATTCTTCTGTTCTTCCATAAAAAATTGATATATCAGGCGCACCTCCCCAATCATGTTGAGTACTAATTTCTTCTTGAATTGTTACTAATGGAGTACTCAGAGCCTGAATCGATGAAATTTTAGATAATATTTCGTTTGGAGTGCTTGCGGTTCGCCATCTTACTGTTGCTAGATTATTTAACTCTTTGGGTACCACTCGCGCGTAGCGTAATACAACTGATTGAAAGTTATTTTTAGTAACTTTTTTGCCAAAAACTTTAGTCAGTAACTGCCACAAATGAGAACCAGTATCTTTGATATAACCAGTATCATAACCAGACGCTTTAGCAATCTCCATGTATGATTTTCCTTCCCAAGATTGCCGAAATACAATTTCTTGAGCTTTGTTTAAGCGTCCTTGTTCGAGAAGTTTCTCAACAACATCTATTGCTTCTTCAACGTTCATTTACCAGCACTCCTTATTCATTGCTGTTGTCGTGCTGTGTTAATTGACAGATAATTAATCTATCATTTATCTGAATTGGCTTCATATCCGTAGAGTAAACGTTAAAGGGGTAACTAACAATACTCATCATTTCAAACAAGTTTAGTTAGAAACCTAGTAGTAATCGCTTGCGTTGCTTCAGCAGTCTTATTGTACTATTTCTCTAGATAAGTCGTGTTTGCTTTAATACATTTTTATTACTTTTAACCGACCTTGTGGTGTCTTTTACCGACTGACAAGGATAAGACGATAACGATAAAGTATGTTTCAAGCAAGCCACCGAAACAAACAATTTTTCTTTGTTTTAGGCAGAAACCTTAATAAAAAATTAAAAAGTAGGGGTAGTAAACTAATGGATACTAAAAACATATCTAATTTTTTTTAACTTATTCTGCACATACTTATAAAGCACACAAAAAACTAGCTAGTTTAGAATTGAAGCTAAATATATCAAACTGATATTCGGGCGATCGCTAAACTGCTAAAAACCGAAAGTAAAAGTTGTAAATTTTATTAAAGGTTGCATATTTTCTGGCTTTAGTGCTGACAAATCAATAAAAGTTCAACAAATTTTATTGAATAAAAAATTGACGAGAAAAAGTATTGACTGTCAGTGTTTAGGAATTGAGAGTAGTGTCAGCAATATAAAGATAAAAATGTACAAACAAATTGAGTTTTTAGCTAGGAATTAAGAAAAGTGTAAGTAAACGCTACTAAGCTAATTTGCACAATTCAAGCAAGTCAGGAGCATCTGCTACATAAATCAACTGAGTACGACATATAGAAGTGCAGGTTGTCATGCAAACTTTAGCGCAGGTATTCGAGGAAGACAATCTCATGATTAAGTGGACAGAAGACCTTACACAAAGTTGGCGATCGCGGCTTTGTCTTGAACTACAACAACATCCTGAAGTTATCCAAGCGAGTATTGTGCGTTGGCTAATTGGTAACGATATCGAAAGAATCGAGACGCTGCTTCCTCATGAACTAGAACTCGTACAGCAAGGAATGGAATACCGTTATCGCATCTTACTGCATCGCTATTTAGGGCAAAGTCCCGAACGTGCTTATCGCAACTTGACGACTCGCTTAAGTAGTTTAGTGATTCTCCGCAACAAGATTCACACTTGGGTTTCTCTAAGTCGCGATCGCGCAACAACGGTACTCGATGTTCTGCAAGAAGTGATTCAAGAACTATTGCAAAGTGATCGCTATATGCAGCAGCAAATGAACTGGATTGCGCAATGCACTGAGGATGCGAAACTGCGGAATGCGCTACTGTTTGCGAGTTTGGAGGAATATAGTCTGCGGCGGATTCGCAATCAACCGTTGATTGTCTATCGATTTGTGAACTACTTACGTCGAGCTTCGCGCGGTGGATTAACGCAAGTTCCCGCCCAAGATTTGGTTAAGCTTGTATCGGAGGATTTTTGCGCTGAAGACAATGACGAGCTAATTAGTTTATTTGATACCCAAGCGATCGCGCAATATCAAGATCGACAAACGCATATTGAGCAACAAGCTTTAAGAACCAAAGTTCAAAAGGAATTTGAAGCTTATTTATCCCAAAAACTGGGAATAACTGCACTTAAGTGGTTACAGCTATATCTGCAAGGAAAATCGCAAGAAGTGATCGCGCGCTGTTTAAACTTGCAAGTTAAAGAAGTCTACCGCCTGCGCGAAAAGATCACTTATCATGCAGTACGCGTATTTGCGGCAAAAGAACAAACTGAACTTGTTGGAAACTGGCTAGAAACTTCTTTGCAGGAACATAGCTTTGGTTTAACACCGCAGCAATGGCAAAGTTATTGGGCAAAACTAACTCCTACACAATGCCAGCTAATCGAGTTGCTTAGAGATGGTAAGGAGACAACAACCATTGCGCAGTTGATGCATCTGCAAACCCATCAAGTAGTTGGGGAGTGGATTAAGCTATACCTAGTAGCTCAAACCATGCGAACTCAGGGATAAGACAATCTATTTGCTTTTTGATTTCTTTAAGATAGCTGTTATGCGAAGCATCTGGATTGCTTCGTGTATCTTTTTTCTCAAATAATCCAGCAAAATTAACCAGAACATTAGCAACAATAGTTCACTATACTAGAGTCATCAAAAGAAATAATTAATACATTAATTTGGGTGCTTATACGCTTGTTTTTTGAAGTAAAATGCTCATCGTCTAGTGGTAGCGATCGCACGTCTAAACTGGGTGGTACAAGTGGATATTCAGCAAATGTTCTGGCTTATCGACAACGTAATCTCGCTTGAAGCCTGTTTGTATCATCAAGTACTCCCTTTGTCATTAGCCGAAAATGTTTTACGCTTAGGTATGGTCAACCTCGAAGACACCGCAGCGAAAGATTATGTTGGTTGTATTGTGTGCCACATGAGTTACTCATTAGTAACGCAATCAATCGGCTTAAATACGCATCGGGCAATGCTTTCTGCGTAATTAAAATACAAAGAAACTACCCAGCAAGCGAAACAGCAGGCAATTCCTCCCTTAACTGTCGAAAAAACATCCTCCACAACCGAATTAGAAGCAACAGAACCGCCCTTAGCGCTACCAACGCTAGAAGTCAACGCAATACATCTAGCAAGTTCTGTAGAACTACTTGCCACATTACCTGCAAAAGAACTTCTTCAAGAACTACTTGGAAGAATAGTCACCGAAGGCATTGGCAGACTCTACTTTGAACGACAATATCCTCAATACGGTCGCATTCTTTGGAGTCTGAATGGTGTTGTACAGTCTATTTTAGAAAAACTTCCCGCGCAACAATTTCAAGAAGTTATCGACGAACTCAAGTATTTAATGCATTTAGCGATCGCACCTGTCGAAGAACAAACACAAGTAGAAATTGAACGTTTATACCAAAATAGCCGCATCCTCTTACGTTTACAGATTATGCCTGGCGCTTTTGGTGAGGAAGCAACACTTCAAGTTTTGCGGGGTGCAGCCTTAGAATTTTATCAGCAACAGCAATTATCGCACCTTGGTCAAGATGCATTATCCATTGCCCAACAACTACAGCACAAGTTGCGGGAAATGCACAAACGAGCTAAAATACATCCTAACTTAAGCCGAGAACAATTAGAAGCGCTACCAGTCCTCAATCAACTGCTGACAAATGTCAATAACCAATTAGAAAAGCTGAAAGAAATTTAACGATAACTACTGTCTACTTTCAAGCCTACATCATGCCTTCTTAGCTAATTACCTGCTACATTGGCTTTTAAGACTCCACAGCCAAGATGACAATGACGGAAGCAACTGCTGTTCGCCCCGATAGCAAAATTAATACAACGCCGCAGATACAGTATCAGGTAGCCATGTCGCAACCTGAATCGCATTTGTTTGAAGTTACCTTAAACCTGACAGGTTGGAAATCACCATTACTCGATCTCAAGCTACCCGTTTGGACACCAGGTTCTTACCTAGTCCGAGAATACGCCAAACACATTCAAGATTTTACCGCAACCGCAGGAGAAAAACCTTTATCGTGGCGCAAGCTCAGTAAAAATCACTGGCAAGTCACAACGATGGAGCAAGATGCGACAATTACAATCCAATATCGCGTATTTGCGCACGAATTATCAGTCCGCACAAATCACTTAGACGCAACTCACGGTTACTTTAATGGCGCAGCACTGTTTTTGAGAATTCCTGAGTGGGAGAAACAAGCAATTAGCGTCACGATCGTACCGCCTAAACCCGAATGGCGGGTAACAACTCCTTTACCAGTATCCACAGCACCTCAAACTTTCATCGCTTCTGACTATGACACGTTAGTTGATAGTCCTTTTGAAATTGGCTGTCATGAGTTACATCATTTTGAAGCTTTAGACAAATCTCATGAATTAGCGATTTGGGGAAAGGGAAATATTGATGTAGCAAAGATGATTCCCGACATCCAAAAAATTATTCAGGTAGAAGCCGAGATGTTTGGTGGTTTACCTTACGAAAGGTACGTCTTTTTGTTGCACCTATCTTCGCAAGGTAATGGCGGTTTAGAACATAAAGATAGTTGTTCCTTAAATTATCCACGCTTAGGATTTCGAGCAAAAGAGAAGTATGATCGCTTTATGCAATTGGTCGCACATGAGTTTTTTCACTTGTGGAACGTTAAACGAATTCGTCCTAAAGCATTAGAAGTATTTGACTACGATCGCGAAAACTACACGCCGTCGCTGTGGTTTTGTGAGGGAACAACAAGTTATTACGATATTGTCATACCTCTACGCGCAGGAATTTATGATGCTAAGTCATTTTTAGATAACTTGAGTAAAGATATTACGCGCTTGCAAACGACGCCAGGGCGCTTAGTGCAACCCTTATCCGAATCGAGTTGGGATGCTTGGATTAAATTATATCGCCCCGATGCTAATAGTGGTAATTCTCAAATTTCTTACTACCTCAAAGGCGAATTAGTATCGTTGCTACTAGATTTAATGATTCGCGATCACCACAATAACAAGCGATCCCTTGATGATGTCATGCAGCAGATGTGGCAACAATTTGGCAAATCAGAAGTTGGTTTTACCCCTGAACAGTTGCAACAAGTTATTGAGTCAGTAGCAGAAATCGAGTTGACTGATTTCTTTGATAAATATATTGGCGGTGTTGAAGAGTTACCCTTTGATCAGTATCTTGAACCCTTTGGTTTACAGATCTCAGCAGAAATGGAAGATAACGCAGCGCCTTATTTAGGAATCAGGGCGCAAGCAGAAAATGGCAAAGAACTCATCAAAGTTGTTGAAGCAAATACACCAGCTGCTGTTGCAGGGATCGACGCAGGAGACGAGTTACTCGCGATTGATGGTATCAGAGTACAAGCAAGTAGTTTAAGCGATCGCCTCAAAGATTATCGACCACACGACACAATCCAAGTAACGGTTTTCCATCAAGACGAATTACGCACTTATAATGTTGTACTGACTGAGCCTCGCTTTAGCAAATACCACATAGTACCACTAGAACGTCCTTCTCCTCAGCAGCAACAAAATCTTCAAGAATGGTTAGGAGTTCCTTTAGAGACTATTGGTTAGGAGTTATGTGATATTACTAATCTATAGCTTAATTTTTAAGAGCAAAGTTATAAGTTTACTTTGTTTCTGACTGGGGATCATACCTAATAAAGATTACAAAGAAGTAGAGTCTAACTTAAAATACAGTTCAACCAATGTAGTTTTTGTTAGTTAAAGCTTTGAAAGCTACATGTTTTATCTCTACTTTGAATCAAATATTTGGATTGTGACTGATGATGTCAGCAATAAGCATAGTAGAAAATTTTAATGTAGCCCAAGATGTAGAAACAATAGTTCGGATACTAGACAAACAAGTCGTAAGCATCATTCAACTACTTGCACTTTTTGTAATTTCTATAGGAATTATTAAAGCTTTACTGATTTTTGTTCAACAAGCTTTATTTCAATCTCACTCTAATACAGCTTTTCAAAAAAGCCGCTTAGAAATGGGCTATTCTTTTTCGTTGGGTCTAAGCTTTTTGGTTGGTGCTAGTATCCTCAAGACAATTATTGCGCCTACTTGGGACGATATTGGTAAACTCGGTGCAATTATCTTGATTCGGACAGTTCTAAATTATCTCCTTCTACAAGCGATTGCTAAGCAATCAACACCCAACAATACCGTTACCGATACGAGTCAGCCCAGAATGATAGTAAGTGCTAAATAGCTACTCACTTTGTAGGTAATTGTGATCCTGTCAAGTAAGACTCCATTAGTTTAGAATTGATATCTGGGCAATTGTTTTGAAGCCACGTTCATGAAAAAAGTCGTAGTTGGTCTATCTGGTGGCGTTGATAGTTCCACAGCTGCTGCCATTTTACAACAACAAGGTTATGAAGTTGTAGGTCTTACCCTTTGGTTGATGAAGGGTAAAGGTCAGTGCTGTTCTGAAGGTATGATTGATGCGGCTTATATTTGCGAACAGTTAGGGATTGAGCATCACGTTGTTGATATTCGCGAGGTCTTTCAAACTAATATCATCGATTATTTAGTTGCAGGTTACAGTGCAGGCATTACACCATTACCGTGTTCGCAATGCAACAAAACGGTTAAGTTTGGTCCAATGCTAGATTATGCCCGTGAACATTTAGGTATAGATAAAATTGCTACAGGTCACTACGCCAAAATCACCTATGATGCTGCGACAAATCGCTATCAATTGCGTCGTGCGGTAGATCGTAACAAAGATCAAACATACTTTTTATACGATTTATCACAAGATTTACTTGCAGGAACAGTGTTTCCTTTAGGTGAAACAACCAAGACAGAAACACGGCAAATTGCTGCTCAATTTGACCTAAAAACTGCTAACAAGCCAGAAAGTCAAGATTTATGTTTAGTTGAAGCTAACGGTTCGATGCGACAATTTCTTGACAAATACATTACACCCAAACAAGGTGAAATTGTTGATGCCACGGGAAAAGTGTTAGGACAGCACGAAGGAGTGCATCATTATACAATCGGACAGCGTAGAGGCTTAGGAATTGCTGCGGCTGAACCGTTGTATGTGATTGGCTTAGATGCAGTGATGAATCGCGTGATAGTTGGCGATCGCACCAGCGCTACGCAATCTGAATGCACTGTACAACGCGTTAATTGGGTTTCCATCGCCGAACCAACTGCACCAATTCGCGCGGAAGTTCAAGTACGCTATCGTTCGCAGCCTGTTTCTGTTACAGTCATCCCCCTAGAAAACTCGCGTGTCAAACTCGTCTTTGACGAACCGCAATTTAGTATCACACCTGGACAAGCCGCAGTTTGGTACGATGGCGATATAGTACTAGGTGGCGGCGTAATTGAAAGACAGTAGAAGTTCACAGAGTACTTTCTTCAACAACCTTATCAGTCTGTAGCGGAAGATATAGTCGTTCCTCACTAGCATCATATTCAAATAATTCTGCATAGCGTCCCCAGTCTACTGCTGTTGCAAATTGACGTTCTGCCTCTGCGTGTGGGAAATATTCATCCCATAAATCCAGGAAAAAATCTGCCCGCATAAAGCCACTTCTTTTCTCCCGCAGAGTTTGTACAATACTGCCGATGACAGGAACGTGTTTTAGTACCTGTTGTCGAAACAGATCTTTGCTCCGCAAAATTGTTGTTGTGGCAAAATCCTGTCCAATTTCTGTCAATTTGACATCTCCCTGTGCAACTTTAGCAAAATTTAGTAACACAGCAGCATCCAAAATAGGCAGTAAGTCGTCTACAGCAAGTTGAAGACGTTCTGCAAGATGAGGCAGATCGTCAGTGCCTTCGGGTTGATCGACAATCAGTTCTAGTAAACCACTAATACCACCAACGCGAGCATGAGGTAACGGTTTAGCATAGGGAGACTGCGATGCTACAGGTACTTGGGGAGATTCAAAAGCAACTCCAGTCACTTTGATCTCAGGATTTGTCATAATTGTATAAATATAGTCCACCAAAGATTTGAAGCGAGAACTCGCGCGATCGTGAGGACGCGGTAAATCAATCAAAACTTCGCCCCGCACTCTTCCAGGATTTGCTCCTAATATCACGACGCGATCGGCAAGAAATACCGCTTCCTCAATATTGTGGGTGACAATCAAAATACTTTTAGAGGGAAAGGTTTTAGCATTCCATAAATCGTCAATTTCACCCCGTAGGTTTTCCGCAGTCAGCACATCTAACGCACTAAAAGGTTCATCCATAAATAAAACTTGCGGTTCCAGGACAAACGCTCGTGCAAAACCAACACGCTGTTTCATTCCACCAGATAATTCTTTAGGATAGGCACTCTCAAAACCATCTAAACCAACAAGATCAATTGCTTTCAACGCTCTTTGTCGGCGTTGTTCGCGGCTAATACCCTGCGCTTCCAGTCCCAATTCAACATTTTCTTGTACAGTTAGCCAAGGCAGAAGTGCAAAGCTTTGAAACACCATTGCTACATCACGATTCGCACCTCGGAGTAACTTGCCATTGCTTAAGACCCGTCCCTGACTAGGAGGAATTAAGCCTGCCATGATACGTAATAATGTACTTTTTCCACTGCCACTGCGTCCCAACAGCGCGACAACTTCACCCGATCGCACGACTAAACTAACGTCGCTTAACACCGTGAATTCACCTTTGCCTTCCGGTAGGGGAAAACTTTTGTAAACACGTTCAACGGTAATCAGATGTTCGTGACTTGAGGTCATGCTTGTTTTTCCCTTTATAAATGGTATTTGACTTCTGCCAACTGATACAACCGCCGCCACAACAAACGGTTTAGCCCGACCACAAATAAACTCATCATCCCGATGCCCAACACAATCCGCGACCAGTCTCCAACTGCGGTGGCTTGAGCAATGTAGGTTCCTAAGCCAGTTGCTGTAAGTGTTGTCTGCCCCCAAGAGACAATTTCTGCAACAATACTAGCGTTCCAGGCTCCACCGCTAGCCGTGACACCACCTGTCACCCACGCGGAAAAAATTCCTGGAATAATTAGTCTTTGCCAACGTTTCCAACCTTTTAATCCAATATCGCTTGCCATTTCTCGCAGGTCAGTTGGAATGCTTTGAGCGCCCGCGATCGAGTTGAATAAAATATACCACTGAGCGCCCAATGACATTAGTAAAATGCTCCCCCAATCAATACTAATGTGAGAACGGATGAAAAATAGTGTTGCAAAAGGGAAAATAAAGTTTGCAGGAAAAGAAGCGAGAAACTGCACCACGGGCTGTAACAGACGGGCCAACTTAGGGTTAAAGCCAATAGCAACTCCAATGGGAGTCCAGATTAGCGTAGCAAATATCAGTAGCACCGTAACGCGCAGCAAGGTCAGGACACCGAGCCAGAAGGTTTTGAGGACTTCAGCAAAACCAACAGTGGTTAAAATAAAATGCAACGCCCAAGCGACCAAAGCTCCGATGATCGCTAATAAGATAAAGTTGTAAAGGCGATCGCTCATCTTTTGCTGTCGATCAGTAACAATCGCAGTCGGCTTGGGTCGTGTTAATCCTGATAAGACCTGATTCACTGTTTCTCGCACTGGAATCAGGGCATTGCCAATCAGTCGCGGAATTCGAGCCGCTTTTAACAAGTCATATACCCACGATTCTGGTGCTTGTGCCGAAGCGCTTTGCTCTAAGCGAAACTTATCTGACCAGGCAATAAGTGGTCGCCAAAATAACTGATCTACTAAAATAATCACAACAGCAATTGTCAGCAATGCCCACCCTAAAGCTGGAAGATTTTCTGCGGCGATCGCTGTTGCTACATACGACCCAATCCCTGGTAAGGTATATTCTTGGTTCAAAACACTAATCGCTTCACTTGCTGCGACAAAGAACCAGCCTCCACCAAAGCTCATCATTGCGTTCCACAGCAGCCCAATCATTGATGCAGGAACTTCCAGTTTGGTAAATCGTTGCCAGTGTGAAAGTTGGTAGAGGGTAACAGCTTCATCGAGTTCTTTTGGTACAGTTCGCAAAGACTGGTAAAACGAAAAAGTCATATTCCAGACTTGGCTAGTAAAGATTGCAAAAATAGATGCCGCTTCCAATCCCAACAAACTACCAGGAAACAACGCAATAAAGCCTGTGACTGTAATCGAAAGAAATCCTAAAACTGGAACTGATTGCAAGATGTCCAGCAGCGGAATCATCACCTGTTCAGCCCGACGGCTGTTAGCAGCGATATAACCGTAAACAAGTGTGAAAACAGTTGAACACAACAGTGCAATAAACATCCGCAAGGTCGATCGTGCTGCATAGTACGGCAAGTTACGCGGATTGAGGTCGATTCCAGGCACAATATCTGGAGGCTGAAAACTCACCAAAGTTCCAGCCCCTACACGAGCAATAAGTGCGAGTAAAACTAAGGTGCCAAGAATAACTGCAATATCAGCCAACCCAAATGGCAAGCGTCGAAGCGCTTCAGGGGAAGGAAAAGTTTTCATTATTTAATTGGGATAATCGAGGTGATAGTCATATCAGGTGCTGAACCTTAGTCTCTTACTTCCCGCTTTGCGAAGTAACTCATAAAGTATTATGAGTGATGCAAGTATCAGAAATTTCAATTCAAAACTCAAAACTGGTGAACCCATATTTTACAAAATTTGAGTTATGCCATCACCTGCATCTGAACCCACACCTCCTGCTATCTTGTGTCGCCAGGAACGTCGCTTGGCGGGTAAGAAACTGCGACAACAGGTAGCGCGATCGCTCCATAGCTGGTGGCAACCAACGCGCGATCGCCCTGATCCCATTGAATTAATCAAACAGTCCAATCAACGCCGCATTCTTGAACTTGTCCCAATTCGGCATTGGCGGATGATGCAGTCTCCTTTTGCCTTTTTGCGTGGTAGTGCGATCGTCATGGCAGCAGATTTGGCAACAACTCCGACTACAGGCATTATGGTGCAAGCCTGTGGTGATTGTCATCTGCTTAACTTTGGTGGATTTGCCACTCCAGAACGAAATCTCATTTTTGACCTAAATGACTTTGATGAAACGTTGGTTGCTCCCTGGGAATGGGATATAAAACGCCTTGTCACAAGTATTGCGATCGCCGGACGAGATCTCTGCTTATCGGAGCGTGACAGTTTAGACGCAGCACAAACCGCTGCCCAAGCGTACCGATTGGCGATCGCCCGCTACAGTGAAATGCGAACGTTGGAAATCTGGTATGCACGACTCGATGCTAGCTTGCTGATCGAACATGCCCCTGATGAAGATACCCGCCAGCAGTGGGCACAAATGGCAACCAAAGCTTTCAACCAAACGCTAGATCGAGCAGTGTCGCAGTTGACGGAACTTGTAAATGGGCAGCGCCGCTTAATTGACAATCCACCATTACTTTATCATCCACCCAACCAGAAAGAGTATTTTGAGGAAATCCAGGCGTTGTTTGAGGAATATCGAGATACCCTCCAGGTCGATCGCCAGTTTTTACTTGATCGCTATCGTCTTGTAGATGTCGCGCTCAAAGTCGTTGGCGTGGGTAGCGTAGGAACTCATTGCGGTGTCGCACTACTACTCGATGACAATGACGATCCCCTATTGTTGCAATACAAAGAAGCTAGACCCTCAGTACTAGAACCTTACGCAGGCAAGAGTCCCTACCCCCACGAAGGACAACGAATTGTGAGTGGACAGCGGTTGATGCAGGCAGCTAGTGATATCTTTTTGGGATGGACTAGTAATCTACAGGGACAAGATTTCTATTTTCGTCAACTGAAGGATATGAAGACTTCTATCAAGTTGAAAGGTATGTCTGCTCGTAGGTTAGAAGATTACGCCGAGATTTGTGGGGCGGCTTTAGCCCGTGCCCATGCCCGTACAGGCGACTCAGTTCTAATTAGCGGCTATTTGGGTAACAGCGATGCTTTTGATCGAGCTGTAACAGATTTTGCTGTGACTTATGCATATCAAGTTGAGCAAGATCATCGCGCATTCGTAGAAGCTTTACAAGCAGGACGAATAGAGGCAAAAGCAGGCTAACTTCTTCAGTTGTTACTTGTTACTAAAAGTGAGAGGCTTGAGTTAAGTACCCTCCCAAATTGCCACAACTGCAAAAATGAGAAACAGCAACCCACCGATCGCTGTCAGCAAACGTTCAGACACCTTACCTGCGATTAGACAACCACCCATCACTGCAATTGCTGTACAGATAGCGTGTCCTGAGATCGCCCCCAGTGTTACTCCGATTGCATTATAGGTAGCCGCCAGCGTAACAGTTGCAATTTGCGTGCGATCGCCCCACTCTGCTAGAAAGGTCAAAGTGAAACTTTCAAACAGGATTGGTAAACTCTGATGACGACCCTTAAGGTTCTTTTCGCCTATCTCAACAGCTTCCTCGGCTTCCTCCACAATCTCGTCGCCAGCCGCATCTGTCATCTGACTCGCCTCATACAGCAGCTTGATGCCAAATAGTACAAATAAGCCAATGGCGGCATAATGAATGTAAAATCTGGGAAGAAACGCAAGGATTTGTCCAATTGCTACCGACAACAGTGTCATAGCAGCCAACGCAGCAACCACCCCAGCAAATACTAGATAACGTGGATGACGCATTGCCAGAATAACGGCGATAAAGAAAGTCTTGTCGCCTAATTCGGAAACTGTAATTAATAACAAGCCTGCAGTAAACGCTGTTAACACTCTCAGCCTCCTCAGAATTGACAATGATACATCTGAGTCAGCCTGGCGAGTATAGTAACACTTCACCAAGTCACAGCAGATGTGAACTCAGTGAAGGTCTCGCCTTTCAAGCTTAGGTGTTTAATTCAGCCTAAACACGTTACAGAACTTGCTACCCAAACCAGGCAAATTGCCAGTATGTTGACTTGGGTGACTGATTACTTGAGTAACCAGCAGCTACTCCCCTTCAAACAAATCTTATTTTAACTTGAATAAACTACTAGGTAAAGTGTTGTTTAATACGCTTTACTAATTAAATAAATTTGTATTTTTTTATCTCACATTTTGCTCATTTTTTATTCATTTTTATCTCATTTTTGGACTCATTTGTTATTAGAAATAATACCATGCATAACCAGCTTTAACTACTTTAGTATATATTAGTTGCCGAAGCAAGTATGACTTTTAGTAGATTTTATTCTAAGTAGAGTTAATGCTATAGGTTGGCTAAAGTTCCACCTTAAGGTTCTTTTAACCCGAGTTTGTAGCTGTTATGTTAAACTAAAGCGGTTAAGCTAGACGAAGTGTAATACAAAAATAAGCCAGCTAAGTTATGCAGTTAGCAAAACCTAAAATTGAACCCAATGATGACTTGAAGCTTACAGTAGAGAAAATGCAAAAGCTGATTGGGTTGATAGGTATGTCCATTTCTTAACTGCTTGGCTGCATCGATGTTTAGAAGGTTGCCAATATCGCAATCTTAATCTACATGAACTTGGATTCAGAAAACCCTTTCCCAAATTGGTAGTCCTGAATAAGTAAGGATAGAGAGTAGATGGTAGTTCTAAATACGTAAGA